>NZ_JACCSO010000108.1 GCF_013812955.1 Nannocystis sp.
CCCCGACACCTCGACCCCGGCCCAGGCGATCCGCGCCTTCCTGACCGCCGTGCGCCGCGCCGACCTCCACACCCTGGAGGCTCTGGTCAGCGACGACCTCGCCAGCCGCCTCCGCGACGACTGGGAGCGCCGGGCCACCGCCATCGAGGCCCTGCTCGACCAGCCCGGCGCCCTCGAGTTCAGCAGCGACATGCAGCGCGCTGTCCTTCGCTACGAACCCGGACGCGCCCTGACGCTCGAGCAGACGACCGCCGGCTGGCGCCTCACGGCCCTGCAATAACCCACCGGCCTCGTCAGTACAGCTGTCCGCGGACGTCCTGAGCACCGGACAGACCGAGAAGGCCGGACAGTGAGGTTTACCAGGTTGACGCTGTCTTTTTCACTGGACTGGGGGAGCCAGCCTGCTATCACTGAGCGCGGTCGGACATCCATCCGCGCGCGGCCGCCCCTGCAGGCCTCCGCCGGTCCTTCGAGACGGCCACGACCGTCGCCACCCGGCGACTCGAGTGGCCGGTGTCGATCATTGCTGCCGACCGTTTTTGCCCCCCGAAACTTCCCCTGACTCAGCGCGCCAAAGCAACGGGATTTCAACTACTTCGCGGTTAGCCTTCCAGTTATCTGCCACCACGTGACCCCGCAAGCGGTCGTCGCGATACGGACAGAGACCGGTGACAGCGCCGGCACGGAAGGTGCACAATGGCGCGCGCTACGTTTGGAGACAGACTCCGATGCAACCCCAGTTCAATGTTGGTGAGAAGGCCGTTTACCCGACCCACGGCGTCGCCGAAGTGGTCGCCCTCGAGACCAAGGTCATCGAAGGTCTTGGCATGCAGTTCTACCACCTGCGGGTGCACGGCTCTGGCCTCAAGATCATCGTTCCCGTGACCAAGGCCGAGGAGAACGGCATGCGCCCCCTCGCCGATACCGGCATGATCGACGAGCTCTACGACCTCCTGCGAGATCACGAGGTCCCCTGCGACCGCCAGACCTGGAACCGGCGCTACCGCGGCTTCATGGAGAAGATCCGCACCGGCTCGCTCTTCGAAGTCGGCGAGGTCTACCGTGACCTCACCCTCCTGAAGAGCACCAAGAACCTGTCCCATGGGGAGCGTCAGATGCTCCAGACCGCGCGTAACCTCGTCATCCGCGAGCTGAGCACCGTCAAGGCCACTTCGGAATCCGTTGTTGCCGCCGAGCTCGACTCCATGTTTAAGGACTGACGTGGCCGCAGAAACGAACGAGTCCATCGACATCCAAATCTCGACCCTGCCCTGGGACCAAGTCGTCGTCGACGCCTTCGTCTGCCCTACCAATTCCGAGGGCATCATGACTCAGTTCCCCGCCAGCAAGCTGCGGGACCTGGCGGGGCGGGAGGTCGAGGATCTCGTCAAGGAGCACACGCCGCTAGCGATCGGAGCGGCCTTCGTCACGCCTGCCGGCAAGATGAAGGCCCGCTTCCTGATCCACGTGCCGAACACCGATAAGCCCGGCGGGCGCGTCCAGGTCGAGGACGTGCTGCGAGCCACCGCCGCCGTCCTGGTCGCCTGTCGGGTCAAGGGCTTCTCCAGCATCGCCGTGCCGCTGATGGGCGCCTTCGACATGGGCATCCCCGCCGAGGAGGCCGCCCGGGCGATCCACAGCGAGCTCAAGGCTTACCGCGGCGAGCGCCCGCTCAAGGCCTATCTCATGGCCAAGGACGCCGACGACGTCGAGGTCTTCGAGCTGGCCATGGAGGGCAGCATTCCCTGAGTCGTCGCTCGACCCGAGCCCCCGGTGACCCTGGTCCAGATCGATCTCCGGCGCAGTCGTGACCCGCGCCCCACGCACGCGGAGCCGGATTCGGCCGCGGGCGAGCCGCCCGTCCCCACCCGGGGGTCGGGCGCTTCGGCGATCCCGGACGCCTCTGCGCTCCCGGCGGCTTCAACGAACCCGGCCGGTCCGGCGAGCCCGTTGCTTGTGCTCGCCGTCGGCATGATCGTACTGGTCCCGCTCGCCGGCCCCGCCGTGCACAGCGGTCCTGCCCTGGCCTTGTTATTGGTCGGCCTCGCCGTGCTCGGCCTGATCGCCGCCTTCCTGCGTCCGTGCGCCGGAGTCGACCCACAATGAGGGCGCCCCCGGTGGTCGGCGTCACACGCGCCGCTCCGGAGCCGCCGCGAGGCCCGTCGCACCTGCCGTCGTCCCGGCGCGGCCCGTCGCGCACCGATGTGCTCACGCCGATCTTGCCGCTGCTGCTCGCTGCGACCCTGCTGGCGGCCTGTGGTGCCGTCGGAGCCGAGGCCCTGGCCGAGCCGCGGATCCTGCAGTTCACGCCCGCGCACACCGAGCTGCCGGTGCGTCTCGTGCATCGTGGCGACACCCCGCTGCCGCTGGCGAAGCTGCGCATCGATCATAGCGAGCCCGACTGGAGCGCCTTCACGATCACCGACGCCGAGCTCCCGCGCCAGATCGAGCCCGGCGGCGCGGTCACGCTGCACCTGCGCGTCGACGCCGATCACTTCCAGGGCCCGGATCATCATTCGCGTCGGGGTGCGGCCACCCTGACCTTGCTCGCGGGGGGCCAGCCAGTGCGGGTGCCGCTGCGCTTCTCCGACCCCGAGCCCGCCACCCTCGCGCAATTGGTGCGTCTGGGTCTGCTCGCCGGGCTGACCGCGGGCGGCATCATGCTGCGCCGCGTGCCCTGGACCCGGGTCGTGCTCGCCGTCGCGGCCGTGGCGATCGCCCCGGTCGGCCTCGGCATGTGCCTGGACGCCGGCGGTCAGCCGCTCACGGCCGTGGATCTCCAGCAGTGTGCCGACGGCCGCGGCGGGATCGCCTTGCAGTTGCTGCCGCATGCCGAGGGCCTCGGTCTGCTGATCGGGCTGGTCCTCTTCATCGGGACCCGCTCGATCGCCGGCGGCATCAAGGTCGGCGATGCAGACGATCTCCGTCGCGCGCTCACCCTGGCCCTGGTCCTGATCGCCTTTGCGACCGCGGGTGGCAGCCTCGATCCCCAGGTCCTCATGCAGGCGCAACAAGGCTTGCACTGGGGCCTGTGGCAGCAGCCCCTGAGCGTCCTCGCGCTGATCTTCGCGGCCCTGTTCGAGGTTCAGGCCGCACGCCGGGGCGCATCCCCCTGGCCCGCCCGCATCGCCGCCATCGGGCTCGCGGCGATGATCACCACGCTGTGTCTCGGCGGCCCTGACCTGCCCGGTATGCTCGCGCTGCCGCACGCCACGAGCATTGCCGCGGGAATCACCGTATGGCTGCTGAAGCTCGCGGCTGTTACGTCCCTCTTGCTGCGCATACGACCTCCCATGGGTCTCTCCCGGGTCGTCGTGCCGCTGGCGATCGGCCAGATCCTGCTCGCCCTCTGGCATCTTCGCGGGGTCTGAAGCCTCGCGTCGCTGCAGGCTGGCATGACGGCACGACGGCATGACGGCATGACGCGCTACGACAGCGGTCGCGCCGACCGCGCGTGGCTCCGGGTCGTAGCTTTTTTCAATTCGAGGTGATAGCTTGGCCGACCTAAGCCTAGGACCGTAGGCTTGCCCGGCGAGCGCGGATGCTAGTTCGGAAGTTCAACCTCGTAGTCCGAGTGGAGCGGGAAACACGCGACGAGCCTCGCAGGACGGCGCGAGCCCGGCAGTCCACACGGGCGTCGACGCGCCGGACCGCCTGTCCGCTCGCAAGTGACCCCGCCCCTCGGCTCACTCGCGACCCCGCTCTTTGGGCGGCATCGCCCTGGTCGTTGGTTTCGCGCAGCGCCTCGCCGCTCGCCTTGGCCGGGAGAGTCGACTGATGGCGACGACCATCGCCCAGATCGGTGGCTTCGAGCTGTGGGACATCCTGCAGCTGGCCCAGACCTCGCGTATGTCGATCAAGCTGTCGGTCGAATCACCGCACGGCACCGGATCGATGTACTTCCAGGGCGGCAGCTTGCTGCACGCTGCGGCCGGCGATCGCGAGGGTGACGAGGCCGTCAACATCATCCTCGACTGGCGCGAGGGCAGCGTCTCTTCCTCGCAGTTGCCCGAAGATTGCCCGACCACCGTCCGGCACTCCTCGATCGTCGCGCTGTTGATGGACCGCGCGCGCCAGCGCGACGAGCAGCAGCGCGACAAGCCGACGCCGCCTCCTGCTCCGCCGCCGCGGGCACCGGTGTCGGCGGCCCCACCGTCCGCCACTCCGACCAGCGCGGCCCCCAGCGCGTCCGGCCCCCGGCTGACCCCACCGGTCGTGCCCTCGCGCCCGCTGGTGATCCCGCCGCCGCCGCGTGAACCCGAGCCCGAGCTCGAACCAGAGCCCGAGCTCGAGGAGCTCGAACAAGAGCCCGCGCCCCCGCCCGACAAGGAGCTGTCCGACATGGATCTACGTGCCGTGAAGGTAATACTGGAGGAGATCGACGATCACCTCATGGGGGGCCTGCTGAGCGTCGACATCATCAGCAAGGCGTCCGGGATGTCGCTCGCCGGCATCAACTCCGCGCCGAAGTCCTGCGCGCTGTTCAATCGCCTGTCGGAGCAGCTGCACAGCGCGCTGACCAAGTCCGAGGACTCGCTCGCCGGTGGCATCAACAAGTTCATCATCGAGGGCGACAACGGGCTCTACATCTTCGTCATCGAGCTCGACGAGCGGCACCGCTGGGCGATGCTGGTCGACGGCGCGAAGGCCCAACTCGGCATGGTCTTCGTGATCATCCCCGAAATACAGCCCCGCCTCGTCGGCGCCGTTCAGGGTCGCGGTTAGCCCCTTCGACCGGCTCCCACGCCAGCCTCCGCGAGACCCCATGGTCTACATCAGCAAGGTCTATACGAAGTTCGGCGACCAGGGCGACACGATGCTCGCCAGCGGCGACACGGTCGGCAAGGACACGGCCCGGGTCGCCTCGTACGGTGAGGTCGACGAGCTGAACGCCGTGCTCGGCATGCTGCGCGTCGAGCTGCTGCGCGCGCAGTCCAGCTCCGTCGGCGATCAGGGCGCCTTCCTCGGCGAGCTCGACCTCAGCCTCGCGCGCATCCAGCAGGAGCTCTTCGACCTCGGAGCCGAGCTCGCGGAGCCCGGTGCCGTGGCAGGCAAGGCCCGCCTGCGGGTCGAGGACAGCGACGTGACCCGCATCGAGCAGGAGCTCGACGCCCTCAACGACGCCCTCTCGCCGCTCACCAGCTTCATCCTGCCGGGTGGTGGGCCGGTCGGCGCCACCGCCCACCTCGCGCGCACCGTCTGTCGTCGCGCCGAACGCCAGGCCGTCTCGCTGTCGCGCCATGAGCCGGTGCGCGGCGAGGCCCTGCGCTACTTGAATCGCCTCAGCGACTACCTGTTCGTCGTCGCCCGCGCGGCCGCCCACCGCCTCGGCCACGCCGAGGTCCTGTGGGATACGCGGCGCCGGAGCGGATCGGCCTCGACATGAGCCTCAAGAAGTTTCGCTACGAGTATCCGCCGACCGAGGCCCGCTTCCTCGAGGCGCCCTCCCCCGAGGCCGCCGTGCAGTACATTCGCCGCACCTACCCGCACAACGCGCTGGACGTGCTGCCGACCCTGCGTGAGCTCGCCCGCTGGCCCGAGTTCTGGAAGACCGTCGACGCGCAGGGCCTCGTGGTCCCGCCGCCCCCGGCCAGCGCGCCCGCCAAGCCCGGCCCTCCGCGCGGCCAGGCCTGAGTCCGTACCCTCGAGCCTGTCAGGCCCTGTCCTTTCGGACCTGTCCTATCAGCCCTGTCCCGAAGGCCAGCTCAGCGCCACACCGCGGGGCCCGCCGGCAGCAGCCCGGCCGCCTCACCGCGCGCGAGCAGGGCATCGATCGCCGCCCGTCCCTCGTCGCCGAGCGCCAGCGAGAAGTCGTTGACGTACAGCGCGATGTGCTGCCGGCACACCTCCGCGTTCATCTCCTGCGCGTGGGCCAGGATGTACGGCCAGGCCGCCTCCGGACGGGCCCGTGCCGCGAGGATCGAGCCCAAGATCCCGGCCTCGAGCGCGCTCGCCACTTCGGCCCCGAGGCTGCGCTGCACCGCGATCACCCCGAGGGGCAGCGGCAGGCCGCTCTGGACCTCCCATAGCGCGCCGAGATCGGCCACCTGCACCAGGCCATACGTCGCAAAGGTGAAGCGACTCTCGTGGATGATCAGCCCCGCGTCGACCTCCCCCGCCGCGACCGCCGGCATGATCGCCTCGAAGCGCATCGGCACGACCTGGGTCAACTCGGGGGCCAGCGCGCGCAGCAGCAGGTAGGCCGTCGTATAGCGCCCGGGGATCGCCACCCGCCGCCCACGCAGCCGCTGCAGCGCCTCGGCCGGGTCCCCGGCGATCGAGCTCTGCGGGCGCGAGACCACCAGCGGCCCGCAGCCGCGCCCCAGCGCCGCGCCCGAGGCGAGCACGGTGTAGCGCTCGCGCACATGAGCAAGCGCGTGCACGCTGAGCTTGGTGACCGGCAGCGGATCGTCCCCGAGGGCCCGGAGGTTCAGCGCCTCGATGTCGGCGAGCCACGGGCGCACCCGCAGGCCCGGCACCTCGCCGGCGACCAGCGCGTGGAACATGAAGGTGTCGTTGGGGCACGGCGAGAAGCCGATCGCCAGTGCGTCGCTCATGACATGCATGCCATGCCCTCCCAGCCATACGCCCGCCCCAGCGTATGCACCGCGGCGTGCAGGCGATCGATCGCGCCGCGCAGGTCCCAGCCGGCCCGGTCGCGGTCGCCGGTGCGATTGCTGACGCAGCGCAGCTGCACCACCGGGACCTCGAGCGCGCGGCACACCTGCAGCACCGCCGCTCCCTCCATCGTCTCGACCTGCGCCCCGCTGCGCGCCGCGAGTGCGCGCGAGTGCGCATCGTCTCCGCTGCAGGTGCTGACGGTCGCGCCCCGCAGCACCGGCGCCGCCAGCAGTGCGGCCGCGCTGCGCGTGCGCGCCGGGTCGGCGACGAAGGGCCCGACCTCGCCGAGTCCCAGCTGCGCGAGGCCGATGAAGCCGCCCGGGACCGCCACGCCCTCGTCGGCCAGCAGGTCCTCGGCGACCAGGCACAGTCCACCGACCGCGAGCCCGCTCTCCGGATAGGCCCCACACACGCCGATCAGCAGTAGCCACGGCGGTCGCCGGGTCAGCAGCAGCCGGGTCGTATGCATCGCCGCGGCCGCTTTACCGACGCCGATCACCGCGTCCGCGAGCGTGCCGCCCTCGATCGCTGCGGCACATACGATCGTCGGCCGAACGTGCACGCCGTCAGGATACGCCGGCATCGACAATTTGTACACGCGCACAAGCGGGAGGCAATTGCAGGCTGTCCTCGCGCCGGGACCATGCGCCGCGCCCGGCGCCAATTTATACGTACGGGCAACAACACCAGGCTCGGCGACAGAAGCCCTCTGAGGGGCAACCGACGCGCTCGATCTGTCTGCAAGACCAGGTCACTGGCACACCGCGAAAACTCGTTCACGCCGACAAGTCTCCGATAACCCGCTTGTGCTGCGCATGCCGGCTGCGCTACAGAGACAGGCGCTGGCAATACGCCAGGCCTCCACGACGCGCGACGTCGGGAGATCGACCTGCAGAGCGATCGACCATGAATCACCGCAACACCGCCGCATTCTTCCGCGTCGAGGGCATCGTGCTCGGCCGCGGGGTGCTGGCCGCGTCGGCGTACATCGCCGGGAACGCCAAGAAGTTCGGCGAACGGGCGCTGCGCCTCGGACTCGTCGCCCTCGCCGCCCCGGTCCACAGCCTGCTCGGCCAGACCGACCGCGCCCTGGCCCATCGCATCGTGCATCTCGCGTTTCGCGGCATGACCGAGGACCGCGTCACGATCCTCGCCGAGGAGTACGCCGAGGACATTCTCAGGAGCAAGATCCTCGATCAGGGCGTCGAGCTGATGAAGCGGGCCCGCGACGAGGGTCGCCGCGTCGTGCTGCTCTCGGACGGCGTCTCCTCGATCATGGAGCCCTTCGCCCGGCACCTGAAGCACCACGACGAGCTCGTCTGCAACCACCTCGAGTTCCGCGACGGCGAGGCCACCGGCAAGCTGATCGACCCGATCATCGGCGGGGCCTCGGGCGGCAAGTGGTTGCGACAGTACGCGGCCGAGCACGACCTCGACCTCGCGCATTGCACCGCTTACGGTTCGCATGGCCCGGACATGCTGCTGCTCTCCGCCGTCGGCCGCCCCTGCGCGGTCAACCCGGACTTCGTCCTGCGCCGCAGCGCGCGCGACGCTGATTGGCCGATCATCGAGTACCACGACTGACCGGGCGGCCCAGCGGCCGTCCCGAATTGAGGAGCCCCATGCACAGCGCCCTGTCGATCCATCAGTCCTTCGCGGGCCGACACATCCTGCTGACCGGCGCGTCCGGCTTCCTCGGCAAGGTGTGGCTGGCCATGGTGCTCCACCGCGTACCCACGGTGGGCAAGATCTTCGTGCTCCTGCGCCCGAAGGCCCTGCGCCCCGCCCGTGATCGCTTCGAGCGCATGGTCGCCACCTCGCCCGCCTTCAAGCCGCTGCACGAGCTGCACGGCGCCGACATGGGCGAGTTCATCGCCCAGCGGGTCGAGGTCGTCGAGGGCGACGTCTCGCTGCCGGGCTTCGGCATCAGCGATCCGGAGCTGGCCGCCCGCCTGCACCGCGAGCTCGACCTCATCGTCAACTGCGCCGGCCTCGTCGACTTCGACCCCGATCTGCGCGAGGCGATGAGCACCAACGTCGACGGGGCCATCCACGCCGCCGAGTTCACGCGCCGCTGCACCCGCGCCCGCCTGCTGCACGTCTCGACCTGCTACGTCACCGGCCTGCGCAACGGGACCATCCCCGAGGCGCTCGACCCCGACTTCTCACCCTGCGGCGACGCCTTCGACGTCGAGGCCGAGTACGCCGAGGTCAAGGCCGTCAGCGAGCAGATCCTCGCCGCCCACGACTCCCCCGACGCCGAGGCCGCCGCCCTGGCCGAGACCCGCGAGCTGATGCGCGCCAAGGGTCAGGACGAGGGCAACGCGATGATGCTGCGCAACATCCTGCGCCGCGTGAAGCGCCAGCGCCTCAAGGACGACTTCGTCGCCGAGGGCCAGCGCCGCGCCACCCGCTGGGGCTGGCACAACATCTACACGTACAGCAAGGCGATGGCCGAGGCGCTGATCGCCCGCGCCCTGCCGGCCGAGCGCTGGTCGATGTTTCGCCCGGCGATCGTCGAGAGCGCGCTCGAGTACCCGTTCCCCGGCTGGAACCAGGGCTTCAACACCTGCACCCCGCTGATCTACCTGCTCGGCGGATGGTTTCGCCACATGCCGGCCCGCATCGGCAACCCCTTCGACGTCATCCCCGTCGACTTCGTGTGCCGCGGCCTGGTCGTCTCCGGCGCCGAGCTCCTGCTCGGCCAACACGCGCCCGTCTATCAATGCGGCAGCTCGGACCGCAACCTGCTGACCATCGACCGCGCGATCGAGCTCACCGCGCTGGCGCATCGCAAACACCTGCGCGAGCGCGGCGGCACCGCCCTCGAGCGCGTGCTGCTGTCGCGCTGGGACGCGGTCACCACCGACCTCGACCACCTGTTCTCGGTGCCCAACATCCGCAGCGCCGCCGAGGGCCTGCGCGACTGGCTGCGCGAGACCAAGTTCCCCAAGTTCATGCGCAAGGGCGCCGACGAGTGGGCCGACAAGACCGACGACGCCCTCGACACCGTCGAGACCATCGACAAGATGGTCGACCTCTACCAGCCCTTCGTCCACGACAACGCCTACATCTTCATCTCCCAGGCGCTGTTCGTGCGCGCCGTCGTCGAGCCCGAGTTTCGCTGCGACCCGAAGACCATCGACTGGCGCCGCTACTGGGTCGACACCCACGTGCCCGGCCTGCGCAAGTGGTGCTTCCCGCTGTTCGAGAACAAGACCCCGCCGAGCTACGCGCCGCGCCACCCCTTCAGCCTCCCCCGCGCGAGCGAGGAGTCGGTGTCCTTCCACTCGGACGCTCACATCGACCGCGCCGTCCCCCACGCCGACCTGGGTCGCCCCCAGCTCGCCGCCCAGCACGCAGAGGTCCTGTAAATGGCCATCTTCCTCACCGGCGCCACCGGCTACATCGGCTCCTACGTCGCCGCCGGCCTGCTCGAGCGCCACCCCCAGACGCGCCTCGCCCTGCTGGTCCGCGCCAAGAACCCCGCCGAGGCCGAGGAGCGGCTGTGGAAGTCGATGCAGCTGCACCTCGACTTCGAGCGCTTCATCGAGCTCGTGCGCAGCCGCTGCGACCTCTACCTCGGCGACCTCACGTTGCCAGGACTCGGCCTCGACGCCGAGTCGCGCGACAAGCTGGTGCGCAGCATGGACAGCGTGCTGCACGTCGCCGCCTCGCTGAACCGCAAGTCTTCCAAGGCCTGCTTCAACGTCAACCTGCGTGGCACCCTCGCCGTCATCAAGCTCGCCCGTGAGGCCCAGGATCACCACGGCCTGCGCCGCTTCACCGACATCTCGACGGTCGCGGTCTGCGGCGAGCGCCAGGACGCGGTCGTCACCGAGGACGACATCGTCGACTGGGAGCGCAGCGACTACGACCCCTACGCCCGGACCAAGAAGTTCTGCGAGCACATGCTGCACGAGCTGCTGCCGGACGTCCCGAGCGTGGTCCTGCGCCCGAGCATCGTGCTCGGCGACAGCCGGTTCCCGGAGACCACCCAGTTCGACATGGTCCGCGCCTTCGCCATGCTCGCCCAGCTGCGCGTGCTGCCCTTCAAGCCCGACGACCGCCTCGACATCGTGCCCGCCGACTACGTCAGCAAGGCGATCGTCCACCTTCACATGGCCGAGCGCCCGCGCTACTCGAGTTACAACCTGTCCTCGGGGACATCCGCCCTGACCTACAAGCAGATCGTCTCGGCGCTCGAGGACCAGGGCCACCCGGTCCGCCACCACTTCGCCCCCTGGCTCGGCAAGAGCTTCGCCCGCACCATCGACGCCGCCGCCGCCACCCCGCGCGGCTGGGGCCTCAGCCTGCCGGCGTCGCTGCTCAAGGTCTTCCTCCCCTACCTGACCTTCAACACCGTCTTCGACAACCGCCGGATCGTCGAGGAGCTCGGCGAGGCCCCGCGGCCCTTCGACCAGTACGGCCTCGGCCTGCTGCGCTTCGCCCTCGACGGCAAGTTCACCTACCCGTACCAGCCATGGCCCGGCGGCGCCCAGGTCCGGCAGGTCGCCTGACCCAAAGACCATGTCTACCAAGCCAGTTGCTGTCAGTGACAAGTCGGGCAAGTCCGACAAGCCGACCCCGTCGGCCAACAACTCGTCCAACAAGGCGCCCCCCAAGCGCGGCCTGTGGGACAAGCTGAAGGACGTCGTCGACCCCGACCGCGCCCTCCAGGCCAGCATGGCCGCCCTGATCGAGGCCACCGCCGTCAAGCACGTGCTCGGCGTGCACAAGGAGCAGTGGGCCCCCGGCAAGCCGCTCAAGCTGATCCTCGCCGGCCACGTCGGCACCCGCAACACCGGCGCCGACGTGCGCGTCGAGGAGATGATCCGCCAGATCCGCCACGTCGTCGGCGACGACCGGCTGCAGCTGGCGATCATGACCTCGAACCAGAAGCTGTCTTCGGGCTACTTCCGGACCGTCGAGCAGCTCGAGTTCCCGCAGGTGTTCCCCCGCTTCCTCTACGACGAGTGCCCCCGGCACCACGGCGTGGTCGCCTGCGAGGGCTCGATGTTCAAGTCGAAGTTCGCCAGCGCCCTGACCACCATGATGGCCGGCGCCATGGGCATGGCCGTCGCCGAGCGCAAGCTCGCCGTCGGCTACGGCGCCGAGGCCGGCGCCATGACCCCGAGCCTCAAACAATTCGTCGCCGACGTGTGCAAGGGCTCGCTCGTGCTGTGCCGCAACGAGCCCTCCCGCGTGGTGCTCGCCGAGCTCGGCATCCGCACCACCTCGGGCGCCGACACGGCCTGGACCTTCGACCCGTCCCCCCTCCCGCGCGGGGCCCAACTCCTTCGGGACGCCGGCTGGGACGGCCGCAAGAAGGTGCTCGTCGTCTGCCCGATCAACCCGTTCTGGTGGCCCGTCAAGCCCGACCTGCTCAAGGCCGCGGCGCACACCTTCGGCGGCCAGTTCAAGAACGAGCACTACAAGTCGGTCTACTTCCACCACCACAGTGAGAAGGCCGACCGCCAGTACGACACCTACCTGCAGGCCCTCGCCGACGCGATCAACAACTTCGCCCGCGAGCAGGACATCTTCACCATCCTGGTCGGCATGGAGCAGCTCGACCGCCACGCCTGCGAGCACCTGAACCCCCGCCTCGACACCGAGGCCCCGCTGTTCATCAGCGACACCCATCAGATGTACGACCTCGTCAGCGTGCTGCGTAACTGCAACATGATGATCAGCTCGCGCTTCCACGCCGTCGTCACCTCGATGCCGGGCCTCGTGCCCTCGATCGGCGTCACCATGGACGAGCGCATCCGCAACCTGATGAACGACCGCGGCCACCCGGACATGTTCTTCGAGGTCGACGAGAAGGACCTCGCCGACAAGCTGCTGGTCACCATGCGCCGCGTGCATCGCGACGCCGACGTCATCTCGGCCGAGATCGGCAAGGCCGTGCCGCAGCAGCTGCGACTGATGGGCCAGATGGGCCTCGACTTCATGGACGAGGTCGTGCGCGTCTACCCCGAATTCCCGCGCAAGGAGCTCCCACGGACCTGGGAGGCCCACCTACCCCCGCTTCCGCCCGTTGTCCAACGGCTCCTGGATGATCACGGATGAACTCCCTCCCCGACCCTCCGGGTCTGAACTCCCTCCCCGACCCTCCGGGTCTGAATTTCCTCGACACGATCCTCGCCAGCACCCGCAAGGTCGGCGACCGTGCCCTGACGATCGAGATCCACGGCAAAGAGCGCCGCCCGACCACGGGCACCGAGCTGCTCGCTCTGGTCGCCCACGCCCGCGGCCACCTGCGCGCCAGCGGCGTCAAGCCCGGCGATCGTGTCGCCCTGCTCGCCCCCAACAGCAGCCGCTGGGTCGCCGCCGACCTGGCGATCCTGGCCGAGGGCGCGATCGTCGTCCCACTCTACAGCCGCCAGGATCCGCGCGAGCTCGCCGTCATGGTCCGCGACTGCGCCCCCGCACTGGTGCTCGCCAGCGACGCCGCTCTCGCCGACGCATTGACCGGCGCATGGCCCGAGCACTGCCCGATCGCCCTGTTCGACGTCGCCTTCTCGGCCCCGGCAATTGAAGCCCCCGCCCACGCGCTCGCCGAATCCGACACCGTCACGATCATCTACACCTCGGGCACCAGCGGCGAGCCCAAGGGCGTGGTGCTGGGCTGCGCCAACGTCGACTACATGGTCCCGCAGACATCTGCAGCCGTGCACGCCATCACCGGCGCCCGCGGCGACGTCGACCACGTGTTCCACTTCCTGCCGCTGTGCTTCGCCGGCTCGCGGATCATGCTGTGGACGCAGCTCTACCGCGGCAACCCGATCCTGCTGTCCACCGACCTCGCCAACCTCGCGCAGGAGCTGGGCACCGCCGATCCGCACTACTTCCTCAACGTGCCGGCGCTGCTCGAGCGCATCCGCACCGGCGTGACCGCCAAGATCCGCGAGAAGGGCGGCGTCGCCTGGAGCCTCTACCAGCGCGGCCAGGATGCGTTCCGCAAGCAACGTGACGGGACCGCCAACCTGCTCGATCGCCTGACGCTCGCCCTCAGCAAGCGCCTCGTCTTCACCAAGATCAAGCAGCAGATCGGCCCCCGCCTCGAGTTCCTGATCTGCGGCTCGGCCGCGCTGGCCGCGGAGACCCAGTGGTGGTTCGAGCTCGTCGGCGTGCGCGTGTTCCAGGTCTACGGCCTGACCGAGACCACCGCGATCGTCACCATGGACCAGCCGGGCGGCATCCGCCCCGGCCACGTCGGCCACGCGCTGCCCCGGTGCGAGCTCAAGATCGGCGACGAGGGCGAACTGCTGGTCCGCGGCCCCGGCGTCTTCCGCGGCTACTGGAACCGCCCCGAGGCCACCGCCGACGCCATCCGTGACGGCTGGTTTCACACCGGCGATCAGTGCCAACTCGACAGCATCGGCAACCTCAAGATCATCGGCCGCGTGAAGAACATCCTGGTCCCGGAGTCGGGCCATAACCTCGCGCCCGAGCCGATCGAGCAGAAGCTCATCGACCACTGCCCCGCGATCGCCCAGTGCATGCTGGTCGGCCACGCCCGTCCGTACCTGCTCATGCTGGTCCCCGGCGAGGTCCCCGACGCCGACATCCAGGCCGCGATCGAGCAGGTCAACGCCGACGTCCCGCACTACCGCAAGATCAAGCGCCACCTGCGGGTCGACGAGGCCTTCACGATCGAGAACGGGCTCCTGACCGCGAACCAAAAGCTGCGCCGCAAGGCCGTCGAGGCCCGCTTCAAGGCCGAGATCGACCAGGCCTATTCGTCCCAGTCGTCCCACTTGTCCCACTTGTCATGAGCGACGTGAACGACATGAGCCAGCGTCTCGGCTGGACCTACCAGGACGGCGTCTACGAGCTCGCCCTCGCCGCCCCGCCCTGCAACGAGATCGGCACCCGCCTGCTCGCCGCGCTCGAGGGCTTCCTCGCGCAGGTCGACCCCGCCGCCCACACCCTGATCATCCACAGCAGCCAGCCCGGGGGCTTCTGCGCCGGCGCCGACCTGCGTGAGCTCTACCAGGGCCTGTGCGACACGCCCTCCGAGCAACACGGCGCCCGCGTCGGCGAGTTCATCGACCGCATCCACCGCGTCATGGACGCGATCGACATGCTGCCGCTGACCACCATCGGCGTCATCCATGGCGTCTGCTTCGGCGGCGGCTTCGAGCTCGC
>NZ_JACCSO010000227.1 GCF_013812955.1 Nannocystis sp.
AGCTACGCGCGTGGCGGCGAGCGCATCGACGTCGCACCCCGCGATCCGACGGCCCCGGCCCCGGCGCCGACGCCCGCCGCGACGGACGCGGACGAGCCGGCGAGCGGCCCGGGCATCGCGCGTTTGCACCTCGAGCTGTCGCGGCCGGCGAACGTGCAGGTGTTCCAGGTGATGTCGGACATGGTCGCGGTCGCCGGCAATGTCACGGTGGTCGGAATGACGTACCGCCCGGTGTGCACGTCCCCGTGCGACAAGCTGATCGACGGCTCGCAGGGGCACTCGTTCTTCTTCGGCGGCGACCGGCTGACCGCCTCGCGCCGGTTCACGCTGACCGGCCACAGCGGTGATGTCACGGCCAAGGTGAGGCCCGGGCGCAAGGGCCTGTTCGTCGGCGGGGTCGTGCTGGCCAGCGTCGCCCCGGCGGTGATCATGACCGGCGTGACGTGGCTGATCCTCAGGGATTTCGGCGGTCTCACCGAGTACGACGACATGGGCAACGAGCTGCCGATGAAGCCAAAGCCGAGCGCCGCCGGGCCCGTGGCGCTCATGGTGGTCGGCGGAGCGATGATCGCCGGCGGGATCGTGATGGCGGTGCTCGGTCGCACGCGCTTCAAGCTGAGCCAGCGCGGGCTCGGCGTGCTCCGGCCCCTGCGCTTCGGGTGAGCCGGGCGAGCGAAGCGGGCGCATCGAGGAACGACCGCGGGCGCAGTCGCGCGCCGCGATCATTTCTGCAGCCGACTTCCAAACGCGTGAATAGCCGCGCAACATCGCCGTCGGAGGCGCCCCCTGGACCGGCCATGGCAAAACCACGCGACAAACGCGGGTCGACACCTCGGCCCGACCGCGGCCTTCGGCCCGTGCAGGACGTCATCGGCAGGATCCGCTTCGACGCGGCCCTCGATGTCTCGCGCTTCACGGTCGGCTACGAGGAGCGCTTCGCGGGCGTGCGCGAGGCTCCGCTCGCCGGCGTGCTCGGTGAGGGCGAGGTCCCGTGGCACCGCATCTGGTTCATCAAGGCCGGCTCGCTGGTCGTATGGGACCGGCGCGAGCGCATCGACCTGATCCTCGGATCCGGCGCCAGCCCGTCCGAGGACCTGGCCGCGGTCCAGCGCGCCTGCGCGCCGGAGCCCGCGCCCGTCGTTGTCCCGGCCCGGAGCACCCGCGCGGGCGCTGCCGCGGCGAAGTTCGTCCCCCAGCCGTGCTTCCGCTTCGATCGCACCCTCGGCGGCTGGGTCGCGCACGACGCCGTCGCCGCGCCGGCGGTCGCCCCGGAGTCGCTGCAGGTCGTCACCTACAACGTGCTCTTCGATCTCTACGAGACCGAGCACATCTACAGCGAGCGGCGCAGGGAGGCCTGCATC
Organism: Nannocystis sp.; assembly: GCF_013812955.1. GTDB lineage: Bacteria > Myxococcota_A > Polyangia > Nannocystales > Nannocystaceae > Nannocystis. The sequence goes on from NZ_JACCSO010000227.1 coordinate 1,362, forward strand.
GAGCTGCTGCGGACGCGCGACGCCGACATCATCGCCCTACAGGAGGTCACGCCGCAGCTGTGGGCGCAACTGCTGGCGACGCCGTGGGTGCAGGACGGCTATTACGTGTCGGCGGGCCCGGACGCGGCCGGGCTCGTGCCCTATGGCCAGGCTCTGCTGTCGCGCTGGCCGCTGGCGCTCGAGGTGCATGCATTCTCGTCGCAAAAGCGCCTGCTGGCCGGTCGCCTCGCGCTCGCGGGCCGCTCACTGGCGGTCGCCGCGGTCCACCTGACGAGCAATCACAAGGCGGACGCGCCGGGCAAGCGGCGCGAGCAGCTGGGCGTGCTCACGCAATGGTTGACCCGCGAGGTCGGCGACGCGCTGTTGCTCGGCGACTTCAACTTCGGCGACGGCGACGAGAACCCGCGGCTGGCCGCGGCCGGGCTGGTCGACGCGTGGCAGGCCGTGCACCCGCACCACCCGGGCTTCACCTTCGATCCGGTCGCCAATCCGCTCGCCGCGCTCAATAGCCGCACTGGCGCCGCTGCGCGCTACGATCGCGTGCTGCTGTACTCGCCGGGCCGGGCGCTCGCGCCGATCGACATCACGATGTTCGGTGACCGACCCTTCGCCGACAATGACGGGCAGGGCCTGTTCTCCTCCGATCATTTTGGTCTGTGTTGCCTGCTGCAGACCACACCGGTGCCCGCCGACCCGGTCCGCCAGACGCTCGCCTCGGCGACGCCGGTGCCTCGCAGCGCGCTCGTGGTGCTGCCGCCGGAGCGCGCCCGTCCTGCCATCGATCCGATCCGTGCGGCGTACGACCCCAGCCACGGGCGCTGGATGCCGCACATCAATTTGATCAGTCGGCGTGACGAGCAGCCGTTCGAGATCCGCGACTCGGCGCCGCTGGGTCGTACGCCGGCGCCGAAAGTAACGCCGGCGACCGAGCCCGGCGTGGCCGGATGGCCGGCGTGGTCC
>NZ_JACCSO010000253.1 GCF_013812955.1 Nannocystis sp.
CCTGGACCCACCGCGGCAGCGACGGCCGCCCCCACCTCCCGGACGCCGGACCGCCGCTGCCGGCCTGATCGTGCGCGACCGGGCCTGTCCTGGAGGACATGGCCTTTTGGTCATGCCCTTGAGGACAGGCTCAGCGCCCGCTCTCGGCGCGGGTGCGGGCGAGGTTGACGGCCCGCAGCGCCGGCAGCTTGCGCAGCACCGCGACGCCCTCGGCGGTGACGACGGTGTCGGCGAGGTTCAGCTGCTCGAGCAGGGGCATGCCGAGCAGGTGGGGCAGGGCGGCGTCGGTGATCAGGGTCTTGTCGAGGCGCAGCACTCGCAGGGCGCGCAGCTGCTTCAGGTGGGCGACACCGGCGTCGACGAGGTCGGTGTGGTCGAGCTCGAGCAGGTGCAGGCGGCTGAGCCCGGCGAGGTTGGCGAGTCCGCGGTTGGTCACGCGGGTGTGATGGAGCTTGAGCTCGCCGAGCATCGTCAGGCCGGCCAGCGACTTGAGCCCGAGGTCGGAGATCTGGGTGCCGCCGAGGTCGAGCAGCTCGAGCTGGGTCAGGGTCGCCAGCTGCGGCGCGGCGCGGTCGTCGAGGGTCGGGATGTCGAGGGTGAGCTGCTTCAGGCCGACGGCCTCACCGAGCGGCGCGAGCGTCGGATCGGCGAGGGTGGCAGGGGCCGGCAGGACCAGCGAGAGCGCGCGCAGCCCCGGCAGGTGGACCAGCGCCCCGATGCCCTCGGGACCCAGATCGCGGCGGGCGATGTGCACCTTCTCGAGCTTCTCGAGCTTGCCCAGCAGCGCCAGCCCGGCCCCGGAGATCCGCGACTGCGGCAGGCTCAGTTCGCGCAGCCCGAGCTGACGTCCGAGCACCTTGAGGCCGACATCGCCGAAGCCCGGGCACGCGCAGGTGAACGACTGGATCGGCAGGTCGCGCACGTAGAGCAGGCTGTGGTCGTTGAAGGTGGGGCCCTGCCAGGTGATGCTGCTCAGCTCGAGCAGGGGCTTGAGCTGATGCAGCGAGAAGTTGCCGACCCGGGTGTCGGTCAGCCGGAGCGTGCGCAGCTTGCTGGCCTTGCCGAGCGAGAGCATCGCGCCGTGACCGGCCCACGCGCCCTCGAGCGCCGCCTCGCGCAGCTGTGGCGCCTGCTCGAAGACCCCCGCCACCGGTGAGTCGGTGTCGAGCTCGCGCAGCACCAGGCGCTCGAGCCCCAGCCGCCCGAGCACGGTGACCGGCTCGGCCCCCGCCTTGACCCGCGTCAGCGTCAACCCGCGCAGCTGCGGCAGGCTGGCGATCCTTCCCATCGTCACGCCGTCGAGGGTGAGGTCGGCGAGCTCGAGCACCTCCAGCCCGGTGAACGCCCCCAGGCCGACCTGCACCGCCGCCTGGCAGCCGCTCACCCGCAGCTCACGCAGTTGCGGCGCGCGGGCGGCCAGCTGCGTCAGATCGAGGCCGGTGCACACGTCCTCGTAGCTGCGCCCGTCGTCGAGCTCGGCCCGGCGCTCGAGCCGGTCGGTCGGCGAAAACGCGAGGTCGAGCTGCGTCACCGCCGAGAGCGCACCGCCGAGGTCCTCCAGGTGATATCCGACCCGGCGCGTCGGCGGGCCCGCGGGCGCCGGCATGACCTCGGCCACGACCGGCGTCGCGGCGACCGGCTCCTCCACGACCACCGGCGCGGGCACATCTGCAGATCCACAGGCGAGCAGCAGCGCGAGCGCGGTCAGGGCTGGATGGGGAGGGGGGGGGCGCAAGGGTGTGGGAGGAGGATGCCGCCGCGGGCGCCCGTTAGGCAAACCCAGGTGGTTATGCAAACTCAGGCGAGGCCGAGCACGCGACGGGCGTTGGCGGTGGTCTGCTCGGCGAGCGCGGCCAGGGTCTCATCGCGGGCGGCGGCGACAGCGGCGGCGACCTCGAGCAGGAACGCGGGCTCATTGCCGGCAGGACGGCGGTTGAAGGGGGTCTGATCGGGGCTGTCCGTCTCGAGCAGGAGCCTGTCCGCGGGGACAGCCCGAGCCGACTCGAGCGGTCGGCGGGCGCGCGGCAGGGTGATCGAGCCGGCGAAGGAGATAAAATGTCCGGCCCGGCAAAACAGCGCCGCGAGCTCGGCGCTGCCCGACCAGCTGTGGAGGATCGACGGTGGCAGCGGGGCGGCGCGCAGCAGCTCGAGCAGCACCGCGTGGGCGCGCAGACAGTGCAGCAGCAACGGCAGACCGGTGCGCCGCGCGAGCGCGAAATGGGCCTTCAGCACCGCGATCTGGCGCGCGCGCGCGGCTCCGGCCTCGATCTCTGCGCCGAAGTCGAGGCCGCACTCACCGATCGCCACCATGCCGGCGGGCGCCGCGAGCACGCGCTGCTCGAGCTGCTCGATGTGGGCTGCATCGAGCTCGGCAGCGATTTCTGGCAAGACCTGGGGGTGAATTCCAAGAGCTGTGTGAAAACCCACGAAAGGCGCGGCTTCGCGCAGCTGCGCGGCTGTCGCAAGCATGCCGTCCCATCCCGCCGGCTCGACCCCCGGGATAACAATGCTGACGATGCCGGCGCTCTGCGCCCGAACAGCGGCCGCACGCCGGTCCGCGTCGTCACCGAAGCGGGGCAGGTCGAGGTGGGCGTGGGTGTCGATCCAGTTCATCGGGCCAGGGTGCGACAAGGTGCCGTGAAACAATGATCCGTGCCACGCGGAATTGACGCACCTGGAGCCTTTTTGTACAACCACTGCCCCGGCGCCCACGACCCCCCCCGGTCGGGCCAGCACCGGCGAAGTCAGGGAAATTCCATGTCATCGACACGAATTGAGCGCGTTCTCCGGCATGACGGCATCGTCGCGGTCCTCGATATGACCGCTGAGCAGGCTTCGGCCGGCGATTCGTCGTGGGTCGGCGAGGAGCGCTGGAAGCCGATCGTGCTGGAGGCCGTGCGTCTGCGGCAAGTGGCGAGCGAGCCCTCCGTCCGCATCCTCGTCGGCGAGCACGCGATCCTCATCGCCGGCGACGAGAAGCACGTCGTCGGCGTGGTGTTCATCAAGGGTCATCCGGTCGTCAAGTCGGTGGTCCGCATGGTCCGCCAGCTGATGCGTCCCGGCTCCGCCGTGACCGCCGCGATCGTCTGAACCGCCCATCCGAGCGACCCCGGGCCCCGGGACTGCAACATGGACACCCCGACCGAGCACTCCAGCCTGCACCGCGCGCTGGTCGCGGCGGTCGGTGACGAGCGTTGCACGACCACGCCCGAGGACCTGGCCTACTACGGCAGCGACCGCTGCCGCGGCGGCTGGCCGGTGCGTCCGTCGATGGTGGTGTTCCCGCGCAGCATCGCCGAGGTCCAGGCGGTGGTGCGGGCCTGCGCCGCGTTCGACACGGCGATCGTGCCCTCGGGCGGCCGCACTGGTTTGGCCGGAGCCGCGACCGCGACCGCCGGCGAGGTCGTGCTCTCGCTGGAGAAGATGCGCCAGATCCTCGCCATCGATCCGGCCGCCCGGACCCTGCGCTGCGAGCCCGGCGTCACCCTCCAGGCGGTGCAGGAGGCCGCCGCCGCCCACGGCCTGCTGTATCCGGTCGACTACGCCTCCAAGGGCTCGGCCCAGATCGGCGGCAGCCTCGCGACCAACGCCGGCGGCGTGAAGGTCCTGCGCTACGGCCTGACCCGTGACTGGGTACTCGGCCTCAAGGCGGTGCTCGCGTCCGGCGCTTGCCTCGACCTCGGCGGCGCGCTGGTCAAGAACAACACCGGCTACGACCTGCGCCAGCTGTTCATCGGCTCGGAGGGGACCCTCGGCGTGATCGTCGAGGTCACCCTGCGCCTCGCACGGCCGCCCGCCGACGCGCTGGTGGCCCTCTGCGCCGCGCCCGACGACGCCGCTGTGCTCGCCCTGTTCGCGCGGCTGCGGGCCAGCGACCTGACGCTCTCCGCCTTCGAGTGCCTCGACGAGGGCTGCCTGCGCCACGTGCTGGTCCACCGCGGCGGCGCATCGCCCTTCGCCGAGCCGAGCCCGCGCCTGGTGCTCGTCGAGGTCGAGGTCCCGTTCCCCGGCCCGGCCGCGCGCGAGCACACCGAGGCCGCGCTCGGCGATGTGCTCGGCGCCGCCGCCGAGGCCGACGAGATCGGCGACGCGCTGCTCGCCGCGACCCCGGCCCAGGCGCGCGGGCTGTGGGCGCTGCGCGAGGACATCAGCGAGTCGTTGCATCGGCACACGCCGCACAAGGCGGACATCGCCCTGCCGGTCGCGCGGATCGCCGAGTTCCTGGCGGCGTGGCGGCTGGCCGTCGCCGCGCGGCTGCCGGAGATCGAGGCGCTGTGCTTCGGCCACATCGGCGACGGCAACCTGCACCTGAACCTGCTGCGCCCCGAGGGCCTCGAGCTGCCCGAGTTCCTGGCCCGCGTGCACGGCTTCGACGACGAGACCTACGCGCTGGTCCAGGCCCACGGCGGCAGCATCTCGGCCGAGCACGGGGTCGGCCTGCTGAAGCGCGAGCACCTCCACTACACGCGCACGCCGGAGGAGCTGGCGATCTTTCGCGGCATCAAGACCGCCCTCGATCCGCGCGGGATGTTCAACCCCGGCAAGATCTTCTGAGTCCGCTCAGGGGGCGGGCTCGGCGGGTGCGGCGGGCTCGGCGGGCGCAGCGGGCTCGGCCGGCATAATCGTCTGCGTCGGTCCCTTCGCCGAGATCGGCACGATCAGGGCCTGCTGCTCCGGCGTCAGCGGATGATTATTGGCCACCTCGAGCCGGCTGCGATCCCAGTCCTCGCCGACGACCGACACCTCGACCCGGTGCTGCTTGCCGGCGATCAGCAGCCGCGCCCGCGCGTTGTTCCAGGACCACAGGCGCACCCCGGCCGCCGGCTCCTTCAGGTTGCCCGGCTCCGGCAAGGTCAGACCGACCGACGCCAGCAGCGCCTCCGGCGTGAAGGCCCCGCTGCCGCGCTTCCACCCGTCAAAGGCCACCACCGCCGCGATGCCATCCTCATACTCGACCCGCACCATCCGAAAGTCGCCGGTCTTGTCGGCGTAGCTCTGCATCGCGTATTCGCACTTGAAGTGGGTCCGCCCCGGCGCGAAGCGAAAGCAGGTCGAGCGGGTCATGCCCTTGCCCTGCGGCTCACCCAGCAGCGCCTGCACCTCCGCGACCGGGCGACCGAGCAGCTTCGTCAGCGGCAGCGGCACGTCCTCCCGAACCTGCGCCATCGTCACCACCTTCGAGATCGGCGCATTCTCCGCCGTGCCCGCCGTGCCCGCCGTGCCCGCTGCTGAAGGAGTCGGGGTCGCCCGCTCGCAGGCGGTCGCCAGCAGGAGGACAGCGCCGAGGCTCGTGAGGCACTTCAGGGTGTCGATGCGCACCAGCGCATGATAGCCTGGTGCCACAAGCGAGCCTGGCGAAATTGGTAGACGCGCTGGATTTAGGTTCCAGTACCGCAAGGTGTGTCGGTTCGAGTCCGACGGTTCGCACTCGCGCATGGCCTCCACGGCCTCCACGGGACCTGAGGGCCGCAGGCTTGACGTGACGGAAGCATTCCGGGTACCCCACGGCGCTGTGATCGGGACTTTAATTAAACGGCTCACGGTGCGGACACTGGATGTGGTGGTGGCGCGGGGCCAGGAGTCCGAGCGCGGCGTGGTGCGGGCGGCGGCGACGGGGCTGGACCGGATGCGCGGCTGGGTCGGGCTCGACCGGATCCCCGTGCGCCTGGAGGTGCCGTCCTGGGACGGAAATCTGCCGGTGCAGCCGATGTGGCAGTCGGACCGCGACAAGCTGCACAAGCACCGGGTCGACAAGGGGATCGTGAAGGCCGAGGGCGCGACCGGTCCGGCCGTCGTCGAGCCGGCGGTGAAGATCTACATCAAGCGCGGCTGCCCTTACTGCCGGGCCGCGATCGAGCTGCTGCGCGAGCGCGACATCCCCTTCACCGAGATCGACTACAGCGAGAACCATGACCTGCGGCGGGCGATCCGCGGCCAGACCGGGCGCAAGACCTCGCCGCACGTGTTCATCCATGCCAAGTCGATCGGCGGCTACGACGAGCTGCGCGAGCTCGACGTCTCGGGTGCCCTCAAGGACATGCTCGCAAAGCCAGGTGAGGTGAAGCCCGCCCCGGCCGTCGCCCCGCCCTTCGAAGAGGAGGACGAGGACAGCGAGGACGAGATCTCGGCCCGGGGCCTGCGCACCCGCATCGCCGAGGGCGCCAAGGTGCTGCTGCTCGACGTGCGCGAGCCTGACGAGCGCAGCAAGACCGGCGTGCTCCCGCACGCGCTCCAGATCCCGCTCGGCGAGCTCGAGTCGCGCCACGCCGAGCTCGACCAGAGCGGCGTGTGGATCGCCTATTGCCAGGCCGGCGTGCGCTCGCGCCAGGCCACCGAGCTGCTGCGCAGCCACGGCTTCAAGCGCATCGTCAGCCTGCGCGGGGGCATCGTCGCCTGGACCGAGGCCGGCGGCGCGACCGTCAGCCCGGGCCAGGCCGAGCCGCGGGGTTTGGCCGCCGCCGCGCCGCGCCGCGTCTCGCTGCCGGTGCTGCACCCCGAGCGCTCGCCCTTCGAGGACCTGCTGCTGACCGACCCCGACGAGGCCAGCGTCGAGCATCTGGTCGGCGACGCCCTGATCGCCCGGGTGCGCGAAGTGCTCGAGGAGGTCCGGCCGATGGTCCAGAGCGACGGCGGTGACATCGAGCTGCTCGACATCATCGACGACGTGGTCGGCGTGCGCCTGACCGGCAACTGCATCGGCTGCCCGAGCTCGCAGGCGACCCTGCGCCAGGGCATCGAGCGCAAGCTCAAGCAGCGCATCCCCCAGCTCAAGGGCATCTCCTCGCCCCAGCTGCAGCCGGCCTGATCCTCGCGCCTCGGGCCGGATCTGCCGGCGCCCTGCCCGCTTGCGCGAACCGCGAGCGCGAACCGGACCGCGTGCTCGCGCCCCCGGAGAACCCCTGTGAGCCCCGCTGCGCGCCCCTGGACGGGCCCTGCGGGGTTAAAGCATTTCTTGCGGGCCCTGCGGAATTATGCGTCACTCGGGCTCAAGTTGACTGACACCGTTGTCAGTGACACGAGTGTCAGCGAAGATTTGCCCCCTGGATCCCCCGACGATGACGACCATTACCCCGACCCAGCCCACGCGAAGCTCCCTGCTCAACATCGTCTCCCAGCCGCAGGTGCAGTCGCTGCTCGAGGACGCCAAGCAGCGCATCTCGGAGGAGGAGGGTGTCAGCTTTCGCAGCGTCAACGGTCACTTCAAGAAGCCCTTCGAGCACGACTTCGTGGCGCCGCAGCGGCCGCACACGACCCTGCTGTTCGGCGGTCTGACCTTCCGGCACGAGCACCTGCTCAAGGGCGTGTTCGAGTCGCTTGGTTACAAGACCGCGGTGGTGCCGACGCCGAACGTCAACGCGTTCCAGCTCGGCAAGGAGTACGGCAACAACGGCCAGTGCAACCCGACCTACTTCACGGTCGGCAACCTCGTGCAGTACGTGCAGCACCTGCGCGACAACGAGGGCATGAGCACGCAGGAGATCATCGACTCGTACATCTTCTTGACGGCGGGCGCCTGCGGGCCGTGCCGCTTCGGCATGTATGAGGCCGAGTACCGGCTGGCGCTGCGCAACGCCGGCTTCGACGGCTTCCGCGTGCTGCTGTTCCAGCAGAAGGGCGGGCTCAAGCAGGGCGACCTCGAGGCCGGCCTGAAGATGGACCTCGACTTCTTCATGGGCATGTTGAACGCCTTCAACGCCGGCGACCTGCTGAGCGAGGTGGCCAACCAGGTCCGCGCCTTCGAGACCACGGCGGGCGCGACCGACAAGGTCCTCTCCGAGAGCCTCGAGTTCATGTACCGGGTGATGAAGAACAAGCAGCCGGCCAAGCTCGAGGGCAAGGCCGCCGAGCTGGTCGGCACCCGCGGCAAGAAGACCGTCGACACCGTCGAGCAGATCTTGAAGTTCCTCGACCAGCTGACGACCGAGGACTACCTCGAGCCGCTGCGCGAGGTCTCGCGCCGCTTCGACGAGGTCGAGGTCGACCGCCTCCAGCCCAAGCCGATCGTCAAGATCACCGGCGAGTTCTGGGCCCAGACCACCGAGGGCGACGGCAACTTCAACATGTTCCGCTTCCTCACCAGCGAGGGCGCCGAGATCATCACCGAGCCGATCGCCACCTGGATCGCCTACATGCTGTGGCAGACCAAGATCAAGGCCCGCGACCGCAAGGACCTGGTCGAGAAGGGCGAGGAGCCCAAGTGGTACGAGCTCGGCAAGCGCGCCCAGATCGAGGCCGCCTACCTCAAGAAGCGGGCGATCGCCGGCTTCGCCGACACCGTGTTCCGCCGCGAGTACGCGCGCATGGTCGAGGCCCTCGGCGGCACCGCCCACGAGATCGTCGACATGGACGTCATGGAGGAGCTCGCCCACGACTTCTATCACTCGCGCTCCGAGGGCGGCGAGGGCCACCTCGAGGTCGCCAAGAACATCTACTACTCGCACAAGTGCTACGCGCACATGGTCCTGTCGCTCAAGCCCTTCGGCTGCATGCCCAGCACCCAGTCCGACGGCGCCCAGTCCGCGGTCGTCAACCGCTACAAGGACATGATCTTCCTGCCGATCGAGACCTCCGGCGAGGGCGAGATCAACGCCCACAGCCGCGTCCAGATGGCGCTCGGTGAGGCCAAGGCCAAGGCCAAGCGCGAGTTCGCCGAGGTGCTCGAGACCCTGCCCTACAGCCTCGAGCAGATGCGGGCCTACGTCGCCCAGCACCCCGAGCTCAAGCGCCCGATGTACAAGTTCCCGCGCGAGACCCCCAAGGTCGTCGGCACCGCCGCGCACTTCGCCATCCACGTCACCGGACGCATGCAGGCCGCGGGCATCCGCCCCGAGCGCACCGCCGTCGCCGCCCAGTGAAGGCCGGGGCGTGCACGAGGCCCGGCCGCCTCGTACACGCCCTTTTGCCGTGTTCGGGCCGCGATCTCAGGAGTTAGCCATGTCTCAGTACAAGTACATGATCGGGTTCGATCTCGGGTCCACCACCGTCAAGGCCGTCGTCGTCGACGTCGCCAGCGACGAGATCCTGTGGAAGGACTACCAGCGTCACGAGAGCAAGCAGGCCGACCGCGCCCTGAAGATGCTCAAGCAGATCGAGGCCGAGGTCCCGGGGCTCAAGGCCGGCAACACCCGCATGTTCATGACCGGCTCCGGCGGCGCCAACGTCGGCCGCTGGACCGGCGCCAAGTTCGTGCAGGAGGTCAACGCCGTGTCGCTCGCGGTCGAGAAGCTGCACCCCGAGGTCAACTCGGTGGTCGAGCTCGGCGGCCAGGACGCGAAGATCATCATCTTCAAGCCCGACCCCGAGACCGGCCGCAAGAAGAAGGTCCCGTCGATGAACGACAAGTGCGCCGGCGGCACCGGGGCGGTCATCGACAAGGTCAACGCCAAGCTCAAGATCCCCACCACCGAGCTCTGCAACCAGGGCTACTTCGGCGAGAAGCTGCACCCCGTGGCCGGCAAGTGCGGCGTGTTCGCAGAGACCGACATCAACGGCCTGCAGAAGCTCGGCGTGCCCCCCAACGAGCTGATGGCCTCGCTCTTCGAGTCCATCATCCAGCAGAACCTCTCGGTCCTGACCCGCGGCCACACCCTGATGCCCTACGTGCTGCTGCTCGGCGGCCCGAACACGTACATCAAGGGCATGGTCGAGTGCTGGAAGGCCAACATCCCGCCGATCTGGGCCGAGCGTGGCGTCGAGCTGCCGCCCTGCGACGACCCGGCCGACCTGATCATCGTGCCCGACAACGCCCAGTACTTCGCCGCCATCGGCGCGGTCGAGTACGGCAAGTCCGAGGACGACAACGTCGGCGTGTACCTCGGCACCGAGAAGCTCGAGTGGTACCTGACCGAGGGCCGCATCGCCGAGAAGAAGAAGGCCGGCGGCTCGGGCCTGAGCAAGACCCCGGCCGAGCTCGCCGGCTTCCTCAGCGACTACCAGCCGATCAAGTTCATCCCCAAGACCTACCAGCCGGGCGAGGACGTGCGCGTGTACCTCGGCATCGACGGCGGCTCGACCTCGTCGAAGGCGGTGCTCATCAACGAGGCCGGCGAGGTGGTCAAGAAGGTCTACCAGCTCTCGAAGGGCAACCCGATCGTCGACACCAAGGAGCTGCTGGCGGACCTGCGCGAGCAGGTCGAGGGCGCCGGCGCCACGCTGACGATCCTCGGGGTCGGCACCACCGGCTACGCCAAGGACATCCTGCGCGATGTGCTGCGCGCCGACGCGGCGATCGTCGAGACCGTCGCCCACTGCGAGAGCGCGCTGCACTTCTACGACGGCGTCGATGTCGTGTGCGACGTCGGCGGCCAGGACATCAAGATCATCATCCTCAAGAACGGGAAGGTGAAAGACTTCAAGCTGAACACCCAGTGCTCGGCGGGCAACGGCTACTTCCTGCAGAGCACCGCCGACGGCTTCGGCCACGACGTGCGCGACTACGCCAAGCTGGCCTTCGGCGCCCAGGCGATGCCGAGCTTCGGCTACGGCTGCGCGGTGTTCATGCAGTCCGACATCGTCGACTTCCAGCGCCAGGGCTGGGCGCCCGAGGAGATCATGGCCGGCCTGGCCAACGTGCTCCCGAAGAACATCTGGCTGTACGTCAGCCAGATCCCGAACCTCGCCAAGCTCGGCTCGCGCTTCGTGCTGCAGGGCGGCACCCAGCACAACCTCGCCGCCGTGAAGGCCCAGGTCGACTTCATCCAGGAGCGCTTCGTCGCCAAGGGTCTGAAGGCCGATGTCATCGTCCACCAGCACTGCGGCGAGTCCGGGGCGATCGGCGCGGGCCTCGAGGTCCGGCGCATGCATCAGCAGCTCGGCCACCAGACCGAGTGGATCGGCATCGACAAGATCGACAGCATCGGCTTCACCCAGAAGCGCGATGAGAGCACCCGCTGCTACTTCTGCAAGAACAAGTGCCTGCGCACCTTCATCGACGTCGACCTCGAGATGAAGCCCCAGGAGGCCGAGCAGCGGCTCGCCCTCGGCCAGCTGCTCAAGATCCGCAAGAAGGAGGACAGCACCGAGTCCATCGGCACCAAGCGCCTCATCATCGCCACCTGCGAGAAGGGCGAGGTCGAGGACATCGAGTCGATGAAGAAGATCAAGGGCGGACTCGACGCCCTCAAGAAGAGCTACCCGAACCTCGCCTCGAGGGCCGCCAAGGACATCTGGGACGCCCAGAACCCGCCGCTCGTCGCCGACTCGGCCGAAGATGTCGGCCTCGGCATGATCGAGCACCTCGACCTCCCGCCGGCCCTCGCCGAGCACCAGGAGAAGCTCGACGGCCTGCTCAAGCTCGTCAACCGCAGCCCCAAGGTCGCCGGCTTCCTCGGCAAGGCCGCCGAGAAGCTCGAGCAGGTCGCGGGCTTCCAGCCGGCGAACGCGATGGCCGAGGCCGCCCGCGAGCGCTTGGCCGGCCAGCAGCGCCGCCTCGAGCAGCTGAGCAAGCGGGCCACGCTGCGCATCGGCATCCCGCGGGTGCTGAACCAGTACTCGCAGAACCCGTTCTTCAGCGCCTACTTCGAGTCGCTGGGCGTGCCGGCGAAGAACCTGATCTACTCCGACTTCACCTCGGAGGAGATGTACAAGGAGGGCGCCAAGCGCGGCGCGATCGACCCGTGCTTCCCGTCCAAGGTCTGCATCTCGCACATGCACAACCTGCTCGAGGTCAAGCACAAGCGTAAGCCGCTGGACCTGATCGTGTTCCCGCAGGTCGACTCGATGGAGACCTGGCTGAGCAACTCGGTCGGCTCGCGCGCGTGCCCGACGGTGGTCGGCTCGGCGGACACGACCCGCGCCGCCTTCGTGAAGGAGTCGGACATCTTCACGCAGAAGGGCATCAAGCTGGTGATCCCCTTCGTGCAGATGGGCGAGCGCAAGCTGTGCAAGCGGCAGATGCTGACCTACTTCAAGGACATCCTCGGCCTCAGCGAGGATGAGAACAGCCGCGCCGTCGAGGAGGGCTTCAAGGCCCAGGACGCGTTCTTCGTCGACCACCGCAAGGACGGCCGCGCGATCATCGAGCAGCTCGAGCGTGAGCAGCGGATCGGCGTCGTGCTGCTCGCCCGCCCGTACCACAACGACCCGGGCATGAACCACGAGATCCCCGACGAGCTGCAGAAGCTCGGCTACCCGATCCTCACCGTACAGTCGCTGCCGATCGACGAGGACATCTGCCGCCCGCTGTTCCAGGCCGACATCGACGCCGGCTTCATCACCGACCCGTACGACATCCGCGACGTGTGGAAGAACAGCTACAGCGAGAACACCAACCAAAAGGTCTGGGCGGCCAAGTTCACGGCCCGCCACCCGAACCTGGTCGCCCTCGAGCTCTCCAGCTTCAAGTGCGGCCACGACGCGCCGATCTACACGGTCATCGAGGAGATCGTCGAGAACTCCGGTACGCCGTACTTCTCCTTCAAAGACATCGACGAGAACAAGCCGACCGGCTCGATCAAGATCCGCATCGAGACCATCGGCTACTTCCTGAAGCGCTATCAGGAGGACATGCGCCGCAACCTGCACAAGAAGCAGCGCGTGACCGAGCGGCTCGCCGAGTACCAGTCCGAGCTGCTGCGCCGCATCGAGTCGGCCCAGAGCCGCCTCGCCGCCGAGCAGGCGCTGAAGCCCGACGTGGTGCTCGAGGCCGCAGGGCTGCTCCCGCGTCCGGCCGCCGGTGCTGCCGCTCCCCTGGGCGCGCACCTCGAGCCCGGTAAGAAGCGCTAGTCTTTCCGACTCGCGGTGAGCGATGGCCCGTCGGCGTCAGTGATGACGTTGGACGGGCCTCCTCTTTGGTTGCGCGTGCGCGGGTGACGTCGCGCGGGTCGTTTCATGGGTTGTGCGTGCAGCGCTGTGGGCTGCGCGGATGCCGTCGGCTACTCGTCGTCACCCACCGGAAACAGCGGCGGAGCGGGCAGGTCGCGGTACTTGGCAGCGACCTGGCCATAGACCAGCCAGAACAGGATCCAGCTGCTCGGGAGCAGGACCATGTATTCGGGGAACACGCGCAGCAGCATGCAGACGAAGGCGGCGACCGACAGCAGCACCGCGATGGCCGAGCCGAGCTTGCTCTTGAACAGCACGAACTTCTTGCAGCGCAGGTTCGAGACCATCAGCGCGGCGCCGATGATCATCGCCACCGGGAACACGGTCCAGGCGCCCGGTCCGAGCTCGAGCGCGCCGAACAGGCGCAGCTCGCTGAAGTGGGCGGGGTCGCCGATCGGGTCGCCGGGGGCCGCGTACTTGAGGCAGACCAGGAACCAGTTGATCAGCAGGCCCGCCGCGAGCGTCGTCGGGATGCCGTTGAACATGCTCTTGTCGGGCGACTCGCCGGTCAGCACGTTGAAGCGCGCGAGCCGGAAGGTCGCCGCGAAGATCCAGCAAGCGGCGGCGGCGAGCAGCAGGGCGTACCCGGCGCCCTCGCTGAAGGGCAGGCCCTTCGCCGAGCTCAGGGCGATGAACAGCAGCACCGCCGGGGCGACCCCGAAGTCGAAGAAGTCGGCGAACGAGTCCATCTGCACGCCGAAGGAGCTGGTGGCCTTCAGCGCGCGGGCGAGGATGCCGTCGGCCCGGTCGAGGAAGGTCGCCAGAAGGATCAACCAGCCGGCGTCGACGAAGCGCTGCTCGCTCGCCGCGACCAACGACAGGAAGCCGCATAGCATCGCACCCAGCGTCGCCAGGTTCGGGGCCCAATACCGCAGCTTGCTGGTCGCGGTCGCCATCTCCGAGAGACCCCGTCGGCTCAGCTGGCGGCCTGATCGGCCTGATCGGCCTGATCGGCCTGATCGGCCTGATCGGGTGCCGCCTGATCCTGCGCGGACGTCGGGGACGTCGACTGGACCGTCTGCAGCGCGGCGGTGATCCGCATCAGGACCTCCTCCGGCGTGCCGACGCCGTCGACGCGCTTCAGCAGGCCGCGGGCCGCGTAGAAGGGGATGATCGGCGCGGTGTCGCGGTGATACTTGTCGAGGCGCTCGGAGCAGGCGACCTCGGTGTCGTCGGCGCGGTGCACCAGTCGGTCCACCACCTCGGGCGGGGGCGGCTTGTACTTGATGTGGTAGATCGCGCCGGTGACCGGGTCGCTGCGCCGCCCCGTCACGCGCTCGCGGATCAGCTCGTCGGCGACCTCGATCAGCACCACCGCGTCGAGGGCCACGCTGGCGCGGGCCAGCGCCTCGTCGAGCGCCTCGGCCTGCGGACGCGTGCGCGGGAAACCATCGAGCATGAAGCCCCGCGCGCAGTCCGGCTTGCCGATGCGCTCGATGACCATGCCGATCACCACGTCGTCCGGCACCAGAGCGCCGCGCTTCATGAAGTCGGCCGCGGTCTTGCCGAGCTCGGTCCCCGCGGCCACCGCCTCGCGCAGCATGTCACCCGACGAGATGTGGGGGATGCCGAACTGGGTGACGAGGTTTTGAGCCTGCGTGCCTTTGCCGGCGCCCGGCGGTCCGATGAGGATCATGCGCATGGGAGTCTCACGGAGAAGGTGCGCCGGTCGGGCGCGGGCGCGGGAACGACCGGCGGGCGCAGTGTGGCACGGCCCCATACAGGCTCGCAAGACCGAAGCATCACGCCGCCGGCCCGAGTTCGGCGGAGGCCTCGCACGACGTCGGCACCCGTCGGCTCCCGCTGGCATCCATTCGCGGGGCCAGGGCACGACTGGACCTGGACCACGACGAGACCACAGCGAGGTCAGCGAGGCCAGGCACCGAGCTGAAGCGGGGGCCAAGATCGAAGCCGGAGACCGGGCTCGGCATCCGGCTCGGCATCCGGGCTCGGCATCCGGGTGGACGCGATGCCGGGTGGACGACTACGCGCCGATCTGCAGCTCGAGCGCGGGGGTCAGGCTCGGGCTGTGGGTGATCGCGGCGATCGGCTCGAGGAAGGTCTCGGCGAGGAAGGTGCGGCCACGCAGGCGCGGGCCGTCGTGTTCCGGCGAGAGTCCGGCGGTGCGCATGAGGTTGATGAGGAAGTCGCGCGGGCGCGGCGAGCTGCGCCAGGCCGAGGGCAGCGAGACGACCTGCTGGCGCGGACCCGCCGCGAGGGTGACGCCATCGCGATTGGGCACGAGCACCTCGGCGATCTGAGCGAGGCCGGTGACGGGCAGGTCCTGGGCCTCACCGAGCACGGAGATCTCACCGATCAGTCGGTGCCAGCGAGAGGCACGCGCGGCCGGCATGCGCGGGTCGAGGCCGGCGTGCACGGCATAACGAGCGACCGCCTGCTCGAGCGACAGCCACGGCTCGAGCGAACCGAGGCAGCCGACCTGCTCGCCGCGGTCGTACCAGGAGACGAACACTCGCGCCGGTGCATCGAGTCGTGGATCGTCCGGACGCTCGGCTGTCCCAATGGGCAGGTCTATCGCGCCAGGAGCACGTTGCGCCATTGCGGTGCGCAGCGCACGTCGAGCCACAAACAACAGCCAATGCCGAGTGAGGTCGGCGATCGGCTCGAGAGCAGGAGCGGGAGGGACGAGTGCTACCATGGAACGAACGCGGCGTAAGATGACCGACCGCGCCCGCTTTGAAAAGCAGATTTTTTTGACCTCCCGGCGCCGGGCACACCCGGCAAGATCCTCGTCCGGGCACACCCGGCAAGATCCTCGGCTGGACCCATCCGTCGAGATCCTCGGCCGGACACGTGACCGCAATGACGACAGGCCCGGATGAGCCGATCCAAGGCCGTGGAGACATGTCGCACCTGCGAGGCGCTGCAGGCCGTGTCATCAGGCTCACGGCTGCGGCTCGCGGCCACGGCTGACAGGCGCTGTCACAACCCAGCCGTGACGGTCGCCGCTCACGGCGGCGGTTGACGACGGCGCCAGATCTCGACCTTGCCGACGCTCAGCCGGAGGTCGCGCTGGTAACTGGCGGCGAGCAGCCGGCGCAGCGCCATGAAGCGCTCGCGCGGGACGCTGCCGCCGAGCGCGATGAAAGCCGGCTTCGCCTCGGCGAGGTCACGCAGCAGCAT
>NZ_JACCSO010000261.1 GCF_013812955.1 Nannocystis sp.
CCTCGCCGACGCCGTGCTGCGCCGCTCGCACAGGCCGCCGCTGCTGGTCGGCCCGCACGGCAGCGGCCGCACCCTGATCGCCAGCCACCTCGCGCGCATCCTCGGCTCGCCGGTATTTTTGCTCGGCGCGGCCACCTACGTCGACGAGGACGGCCTGCGCGCCGACCTGCTCGCCGTCTCGAAGCAGCGCGGCGTGGCGATCCTCGACGACCTCGACCAGGTCGGCAGCGACACCCCGCCGGTGTTCCTGTCGGCGCTGGTCAAGATCTGGTCCTCGGGACATCCGCCGGTGCTGACGATCGTCTCCCCCGAGGGCCGCGCGCGGCTCGAGGCCTGGCTGCCCGGCCTCGCCTCGACCTTCGACGTGCTCGAGCTCCCGGTGCTCGAGGGCGACGATCTGCGGGCCGCCGTCGCCGCGGCCGCCCCCGCGATCCTCGGCGAGCACGGCCTGTCTCTCGGGACAGGTTCACGCCTGCACGAGCTGACGCGCCTCGCCGATCGCTTCCTCGGCGGCCTCGCCATGCCCGGCCGCGCCCTCGATCTGCTGGACCTCGCCTGCGCTCGAACCGCCCGCGAGGGCCGCAGCCAGGTCGGCCGCGACACCTGGATCGAGATCGTGTGCGAGCGCAGCGGCATCCCGCGCGAGCGCATCGAGGGCCTCGGCAACCAGGAGATGCTCGACCTCGAGGGTGAGCTCGCGCGCCAGGTCGTCGGCCACGACCACGCGATCAAGGCCCTCTCTCAGCTGATCCGCCGCAACCGCGCCGGCTTCAGCTCGCAGCGTCCGGTCGCCACCGTGCTGCTGCTCGGCCCCAGCGGCGTCGGCAAGACCGAGATCGCCAAGGCCCTGTGCGGCGCCCTCTTCGACCGCCCCGACGCGCTCGTGCGCCTCGACATGAGCGAGTACGCCGAGAGCCACGCGGTCGCCCGCGTCGTCGGAGCCCCGCCCGGCTACGTCGGCCACGAGCAGGGCGGCGCCCTCACCGACCCCTTGCTGAAGCAGCCGCACTGCGTCGTGCTGCTCGACGAGATCGAGAAGGCCCACCGCGACGTGCATCAGCTGCTGCTGCAGGTGCTCGACGAGGGCCGCCTCACCGATGGTCGCGGACGCACCGTCGACTTCCGCCACGCCGTGCTGATCATGACCTCGAACCTCGGCGCCGGCTGCCTGGTGCCGGGCGGCGGCGATCCTCGCCTCGACGACGAGCGCGCGCTCGAGACCGCGCGCGCCGCCTTCCCCGTCGAGCTGTGGAACCGCATCGAGGCCCCGCTGGTCCTGCACCCGCTGACCAACAGCGAGCTCGCCACGATCTGCCAGCGCCTGGTCAAGGCCTCGAGCGAGCGGCTGTTCCGCGAGCGTGGCATCCGCTTCCGCCTCGACGCCCGCGCCTGTCGCCACGTCGTCGCCCTCTGCGGCCGCGACGCGACCCTGGGCGCTCGCCCGCTGCGCCACGTGCTGACCCGCGTGGTC
Organism: Nannocystis sp.; assembly: GCF_013812955.1. Lineage (GTDB taxonomy): Bacteria > Myxococcota_A > Polyangia > Nannocystales > Nannocystaceae > Nannocystis. The sequence continues at coordinate 1,472 of NZ_JACCSO010000261.1, forward strand.
GAGTCGCGGATCGCCGACGCCATCCTGCGCGGCCAGGTCCGCGCCGGCATGCTCGTCGAGGTCGGCGCCGAGGCCGACGAGCTGGTGCTCTCGACCTCGCGAGCCGACGCCGCGCCATGACGGCAGCGATCATGACGGCGATCATGACAGCGACGACGGCAGCTCGCCGCGGTCGCTGACACGCCCGAATACTCGGCTCAGGATCGACTGGCGACAAACGAGCCGCGCGCGCGACTGAGGTCGAGCGCGTAGGTATCATAGGAGCCCGACTTGACCCGCTTGCGCTCGGCGGCGATCTTCTCGGCCATGGCGGTCTCGAGCGCGCTGTCCCAGGCCTCGGGATCGTAGGCATCGGCGCGCTCTTTGGCGAGCTCGGCGAGGAAGCGGTCGCACCAGGGCACGACGTACGCGGGCATCCAATTGTGGAGCCGCACGATCAGGGCCAATGTGCGCTCGGCCGTGAAGAAGCGGCTGACGGCGGCGCCGGGGGCCTTCCCGGGCAGTTTACCGATCGCCTTGCCGATCGCGCGGGTGAGGAACGATCGCCGCCAATACAGCACCTGGCCGAGCTGGATCGCCGGATCGTTGCCGGCCAGCAGGAACGCGCCGATCAAGCGCGGCTGGCTGCGGATGTGCTTCCAGCCGTCGTCGCCGGTGTGCACGCGGTCCCCGGCGCGGACCACCACGTGCCAGCCCTTGCGGGTGCTGTCTTTGTAAGGATACGCGCCGTACGCCACGTCGATGCCGTTGCCGGCGAACCAGCGGTCGTAGGCCGCCGCGCTGCGCGGGTCGTCCTTGAGCTCGGCGAGCAGGACCGCGAGCGTGCCCGCATGGCCGGCGAACTGGGCCATGCCCCACGATACGATCTGGTCGTCCCAGGTGTTGATCGCCCCGAACGCGCCGCCCGACTCCTTGAGCGCGTTGGCCTTGAGGATCTTGAGCTCACTGGTCGAATAGCCGCTGGCGAGGATCTGCGCGTCGCTGAGCAGGCCCCGCTTGGCGCCGGCGTAACGACTGACATTGAAGGGCTTGTAGTTGTTCCAGTCGGGGGTCCAGTAGCGGAAGCGGACGGTGTCGCCGCCGGCGGTGATGACATACTCGAGCTCGTCCGCAGGGCCACATTCCCGGACCACGATCTCACCGCCACGCGCGGCCGTCGCGGAGGCCATCGGCGGCACGACGGCGATCAGCGGGTCGCTCGCCTCGAGCTGCTCGGGGCTCGCGACCTCGCGGTCATCCTCCTTGACGGCGGACGCCGAGCAGCCGGTAGCGGCCTCGAGCGCGGCGATCGTCTGCCTGCCGGCGATGCCATCGGCGGCGAGCGCCGGGCCGCGGGGATTGAACTCCCTGGCGCGCTTCTGGAACATCTTGACCGCCGTGCGGGTGCGCGGCCCGAGCTCGCCGTCGACGACGATCCGGGGGTCGACGAGCGCCTTGAGGGCGCTCTGCAGCCAGCGCTCGAAGCTCGAGCTGTCCTCGAGCACGACATTGCCGAAGCTGAGGATCTCGTCGCTCTCCTCGACGGCCGCCTCGGGGTCGAGGTCGTCCCACGGCTCGTCGCTGAAGCGCTGCGGATCGCCGACCTCGTCGCGCTCGTCGTCCTCGCCACCGGAGAAGTCCAGCGGCTGGGCCGGATCGGCGCCGGGCGGCGAGGTGTCGACCACGTCCTGCCCATCGACGACTGGCGTGCATTCATCCACGTTCGACTCGGAACCCATGCCGCCGAGGATGCCACGCGCTCAGGCGTCGGCCCAGCGATACGGCCTTGCCCACGAACGCGCCGCTCGCTTGCGATGACCGCGACGAAGATGGCGCGATGCTGCCCGCCGATCATCGCCGCCCGACCTCGAGCGTCGAGTCTGCGCCGGTCAGGCCTTCGACTCGGCGCCGCCGGTCGTGCCCGTCGTACCTGTCATGCCGGTCGTGCCGGTCATGCCGGTCATGCCGGTCATGCCTGTCGCGCTTGTCGTGGCCGCCGCCAGCATCTCTGCCAGTCGCGCGCTGAGCAGCGCATACAGCTCGCCGGCCGGCCCCGCGAGCGCCGTCACGTGCCGCGCGACCGCGTCCATGTCGCCGCGCGCCACCGGTCCGGTGACTCCGAGCGGCACCCCGAGCGCGAGCAAGTTCTCGAGCGCCGAGCGCATCAGCACCGCGAGCGCCTGCTCGACCACCTCGGCCGGATGCCCCTGCTCGACCAGCGTCCCGCGCGAAGCTTCAAACAGCACCGCGAGATG
>NZ_JACCSO010000275.1 GCF_013812955.1 Nannocystis sp.
CCCGGAAGCCGGGGACGAGCTCGAGGGTGGGGGCCGGGTCGAGGGCCTCGAGCACGATCTCCGCGGATCGGCGGGCGCGCTGGAGCGGCGAGCTGAGCACGCGGGCGAAGCGGTGGGCCCTCAGGACGGCCGCGGCGCGCCGGGCCTGTTGCTCGCCGATCGGGCTGAGGGCGATGTCGGTGGCCCCGTAGAGGCGGATGGAGGACTGGCCGACGGTCTCGCCGTGGCGCAGGAGGATGAGGTCGGTCATCCGAGGGGGCTGCCCTTCCGGGGTTTATTCCCGTGAAGCTTTGGCATACAAGAGAGGAAGCGCTTATGGCAGCTCGTACCCCGAAGGGCAACCGTCCGGCCAGGTCCGGGTCGTCCTCTGCTTCCTCTGTCTCGCCCGCAGCTGGCACTGCAGCGGCCGCGGGGCCGACTGGCGGCGTCAGCGCGGAGGGCTCGACGGGCGAGCCCGACGACGACGACCTGATGGCGGCGGCGGAGCTGGCCGGGGACATCGGCGCGGCGGAGCTGACCCGGCGCATGGCGGACAACATCCGGGCGCTGCGCAAGTCGCGGGGCTACTCGCTCGACGACATGGCGCGCCGCTCGGGGGTGTCGCGGGCGAGCCTCTCGCAGGTCGAGACCGCGAAGACCAACCCGACGATCGCCATCCTGTGGAAGATCGCCGCGGGCCTCGAGGTGCCGTTCTCGGCGCTGCTCGGGGAGGACAACACCGAGCGCGTCAGCGTGCTCCGGCGGCCCGATCAGCGGGTCTTGCGCTCGGCGGACGGGCACTTCGAGAGCCGCCCGCTGACGCCGGCCGGGGTGCTCACGGGCGTCGAGGTCTATGAGCTGCGGCTCGCGCCGCACACGGTGCACGCCTCGGACGCGCACGCCGCGGGCACCAGCGAGAGCCTGACGGTGCTGGTCGGCACGCTGCGGCTGCGGGTCGGCGAGGAGGTGCACGACCTCTCGGCCGGCGACGCGGCCTGCTTCATCGCCGACGTCGCGCACAGCTACGAGAACCCGGGCCGCACGGCGACCCTGGTGCACAACGTGATCGTGTACGCGCGCTGAGGCGTGGCTCGCGGTCGGGTTGGGGCTGGCCGCGGGGCTGAAGTGGCGGCTGATGTGCCGGGTGCGTCAGGCGCGCGGTGCGACCGGAGGCCGGGCCGGCCCGGGAAGCGGGTTCAGTACGGTGGAAGCGGCGCGCGGGCGACCGCACGGATCTGCGCGTCAGGAGGGAGTTGCGGGGGGATCTACCGGGGTTGGACGGTGATTTTTGGCCTGACGGACGCGTTCGCCGTATTGACGGTGATTCCACCATACTGTAACCCTGTGGAGTCCCCGAGCACTTAACATGAGCGCCGCACTGCCCAACCTCTCCAAGCTCCTCGCCTCGGTCCCCGCTCCCGCCGCTCGCCCGGTCGCGCTCCGCCTCGACGGCGTCAGCAAGCGCCACGGCGTCGGCCAGGACGCCGTCATCGCCCTCGACACGATGTCGCTGAGCGTGCGCGCCGGCGAGTTCGTGTGCATCGTCGGCGCCTCGGGCTGCGGCAAGTCGACGATGCTGAACCTGGTCGCGGGCCTCGATACGCCCACGGCCGGGCAGGTGCACGTCGAGGGCGGACGCCCGGCGCTGATGTTCCAGGAGTCGGCGCTGTTTCCGTGGCTGACGGTCGAGGAGAACGTGGCGTTCCCGCTGCAGATGCAGGGCGTCGGCCGCAGCGAGCGCAAGCAGCGGGTGGCGGAGCTGCTGGCGATGGTGCACCTCGAGAAGTTCGCCCGCCGCCGGCCGCACGAGCTGTCGGGCGGGATGAAGCAGCGGGTGGCGCTGGCGCGAGCGCTGGCCCAGCGCGCGAGCCTGCTGTTGATGGATGAGCCGTTCGCGGCGCTCGACGCGATGATGCGCGACCACCTGCACCTCGAGCTCGAGCAGCTGTGGCAGCAGACCGGCCTGACGGTCGTGTTCGTGACCCACAACGTGCGCGAGGCGGTGCGTCTGGGCGACAGGGTGCTGCTGCTGTCGAGCCGTCCGGGCCGCCTGATGGCCGAGTATCAGATCGACATCCCACGGCCGCGACGCATCGAGTCGACCGAGGTGGCGCGCACGGCCCGGGAGATCACCGATCGCCTGCACGAGGCCGCGCGTCATGCCTGAGACGCTCGCCGGGCCGCCCGCGCGCGCCCGTTTGCATGCAGTCACCGGCGATGAGCCGGCCGAGGACGACAGCCAGACCCGCGGCCCGCTGCGCGCGGTCGCCGAGGCGCCGGTCCCGGGCGACAACCCGGAGCTGTACGCGCCCGAGGGCTCGTCGCTGGCGGGCCTGTGGAGCGGCCTGTGGCCGAAGCTCGCGGCGATCGGCCTGGCGTTTGCGATCTGGGAATTGGTGGTGCTGAGCGGCTGGCGCCCGGACTACGTGCTGCCGGGCCCGGGCGCGGTGCTGATGCGCCTGTGGACCGATCTGCTGAGCGGCGACATCATCGTCGCGGCCGCGATCACGATGAAGCGGGCGCTGCTGGGTTATGGCATCGCCCTGGTGGCCGGGGTCACGATCGGCCTGCTGATGGCGCGCGTGCGGGTGCTGCGGACCGCGGCGGGCTCGCTGCTGACCGGCCTGCAGACGATGCCCTCGGTGGCATGGTTCCCCCTGGCGATCCTCCTGTTCCAGCTCAGCGAGGCGGCGATCCTCGCGGTCGTGGTGCTCGGCGCGGCGCCCTCGATCGCCACCGGCCTGCTCAACAGCTTCGATCAAGTGCCACCATTGCTGGTCCGCGCGGGCCGGGTCATGGGGGCGCGTGGGCTCGGACTGTACCGACATATCATCCTGCCGGCCGCGCTGCCGGGGTTCCTGACCGGGCTCAAGCAAGGCTGGGCGTTCGCGTGGCGCAGCTTGATGGCGGGCGAACTTTTGGTGATCATCGGCCACGCACCCTCGATCGGGGTGCGCCTGCAATTCTCGCGCGAGCTGAGCGACGCCGAAGGGCTGCTTGCGTGGATGATCGTGGTGATGGTGCTCGGGGTGCTGATCGATGGGCTGGTGTTTGGGACCCTTGAGCGCTCTATTCATCGCCGGCGGGGGCTTACGGGGCTGCACGCGTAGGCTTGGCCGGCATTTTGCTGGAAGTTGCCTTACGAGGTCTGGTGGATGCTCGCTGCACAGGGCGTACTCGGCACCGGGCGGGCCTAGGCTAGAAGCCGCAGGAACGCGGTCCATTCCGGCAGCGTGGCGAGCGCCTGCGCGGGGTGGGCGAGGATCCAGTCCCGGATCGAATTACAGAAGAGGACCGGGTTGCCCAGTTTCTTTCGGGCGATCTCTGGCTCGAGCGTGGCCAACAGGTCCTTGCCCGCGTGCAACAACAGCACTTCGTGCGCATCGGTCGCCGCCTCCAGTTGCTGGACCCATGTCACGAAGTTCGCGGCGATCGTCGCGTCCGCGAGCTGGCGGGTGACCTCGTCGCGAAACTCGCCGACATATTGAGCGGCCCAGTCGCGGCTCGCCTGTTCGGACAGGTCGGCCGGCACCTTCATCGGGTTCTTCAAGGCAACCGGTCGGGTGCAAAGCTCGTAAAGCGGCGGCAAGGCGCGGCGAGCAGTACCGACGGCCCAGCGGGCCGCCGTGTAGAACCGCAAGGATCGCGCAGCGCGACCCAGCACTGCGGCGAAGTCCGCCTGATCCCAGCCGGTCGCGGCTGCCACGACCCCGGGCTCGAGCAGGTAGTTCTCGATCTCATGGCGGCACCATCGCCAGCCGCGCACTTCACCTTGCGACGTCCGAAGATCCACCGTGGGCTCGGTCACCACGGCGGGCGGATCGGTATCAAAGTCCCGGTCGCGGAGATAACACGCCTCGATCTGCTTCTCGCGCGCCTCCCTGACCCTCGGACGCAGCGAGCCTTTCGTGCCGACAGACTCGACCACCGTTGCGTTACCGGGTAGGGTCGACACGATGCAGCTCATCAGGATCACGTCGAGGGCACCCTCGACGTAGAGCTTGCTCAGAGGCATCGTCGCCCTCCTGGGAGGCGGATCTCGAACTCATCTGGGGTCGCCTCCTCGAGGTAGGGCGAGTGGGTCGAGACGATGAACTGACAGTCCGGGCCGATCATTCGCAGCGCAGCGAGCATCATTTGCTGGAGTGGGGGGTGCAAGTGAAGCTCGAGCTCGTCGATCAACACGATCGAACGGGCGATGCTCAGACGCGCGAACTCGTAGAGCATCGGAAAGATCGCCTGCTCTCCGGATGACATCTCGGCGATATCGTAGACGCGATCTTCGCGCTGGATCAGGAAATACGAGTCGAAGTCATCGAGCGCGAATAGGCCTCTCCGCGGCTCTGTACCGACAAAGCGAGCGCCCGGGAAGAACCGGGCGAACAAGTCCTCGAGCTTTTGAAGGTAGTCGGTGGCCTGAGTGACACGCTTCGACGTGTGATGTGCGTACCATCGAACGAGGTGATTACGGAGGCGATTGATCCCCGTTTTCCCTTCCGTGCCCAGTGTGGCCAGGTTACGATTTTGGTCGAACCAAAACACCCCCCCGACCTTCGGGAAGCTGTCGCGCGCGGCGCCATCGGTCCGCAACAGGTCGCGGATGTAGTACCTGCCGAGGAATTGACTGACCGCGCTGTCTCCTTGAGGTGAGCTCAGCGCGCCATCCTCGTAGATCAGGTCGACGCGCCTTGCGTTTCCCGGGGCCGCGAAGTGATGCCGGGCCTCGTGAGGCTGCTGCGCGATCCAGGTCGTGAACAGGCTGCGCGTCGCCTCCAGCTCCTCGTCATCAAAGATCACCGCAAGTTCGACCCGGGTCGGTCCCTGCGAGCCGACGCGCTCGGCCAGAAAGCCCGGCCAGTCGAGGTCCACCGGCTCACGCACGCGGCGCGTCGCCAGCGACAGGGCCAGGGCGATCGCTTGCAACGCCGTCGTCTTGCCGGAGCCGTTGTCGCCGAGCAGGAGGGTGAGCGGGCGGGGCTCTCCGTTCGGGCCCAGGAAGGCCAGGGATAGATCGCGGATGGCCTTGAAATTCTGGATCTTTGCGTGTTCCAGGCGCATGAGCGACTCTCGCGGGCACTCTACGTTTTTTCGCCGCGAAGCTCAAGCTGCCTCAGGGTCGGACAGAGGGCGGAGGCGAGCGGGGGTTATTTGGGCACGACCTTGATGGTGCGGGAGCGTTCGCCGGCGGCCTTTGGTAAATGCAGGGTCAGCACGCCGCGGTGGAGCTCGGCCTGGGCGGCGCTGTCGTCGACGTTGGTGGGCAGCTGAATGCGGCGCAGGAAGCTGCCGAAGCTGCGCTCGACGCGGTACATGTTCTCCTTCTCTTCGCGCTTCTCGTCGCGCTTCTGGCCGGTGAGGGTCAAGACGTTGCCCTCGGCGGTGACCTCGATGTCGTCGGCGTCCATGCCGGGCACCTCGGCGGTCACGACGACCTCGTTGCCGATGTCGCTGACGGTCACCGAGGGGAAGCTGGTAAAGGACTCGAAGCTGGGGCTGAGGTCGCCGAAGAAGTTCTGGAACAGGCGGTTGACCTCCTGTTGAAAATTGCTCAGCTGCGGCGTGGTGGTGGCCGTGGTGGTGGCGGGGGCGTGCTTTCTCCAGGGAATGATGCTCATGAGATTGGCCTTTCGGCCCCATGTGTGGGCGAGGGCCGGAGCGGAGCAAGCAGACCGGAGCAGATCCTTCGTCTCCCGGGCGCGCAGAGGGGTGCGCGAAGATCTTCGGCGGAGGTGGCGCTCAGGGGGCCGCGATGCTCGCGGCGTTATGTAGCGACCCCATCCGTATCGAAGATCACGACCGCCTCCCAGGGCGCGAGCAGGCGGCGGCCGCTCGCGGCCTCGGGGGTGTCGTGGAGGTTGGATTGCAGGCGCACGCCGGGGGCGTCGCGCAGGTCGAGGGGGAGCTCGCGGTCGGAGAGGTTGAGATAGACGCGGGCGGTCTGGTGGGCATGCATGCGGGCGAAGGCCAGCACGCGCCGGGCGTCCGCGCGGGGCTCGATCAGCGCGAGCGTGCCGTCGGACAGGGCCGGGCTGTGGCGGCGTAGGTTCAACATTCGGCGATAGGAGGAGAGCACCGAGCCGGGGTCGCCGCGCTGGGCGTCGACGTTGATCAGCGGGCTGTCGGGGTGCACCGGCAGCCACGGGGTCTCGCCCGAGGAGAAGCCGGCGTGCGGCCCGACGCCCCAGGGCATCGGGCTGCGGCACTCGTCGCGGTTGATGAGGATTCCCCGGCGGCGCATCGAGGGCAGCAGCCAGCGCGGCAGGAAGCGATAGCGGGCGGCGATCGGGTCGCGGGCGAGCTCGTGCGGCATGCCGTGGTGGTGCCCGAGCCCGATCTCCTCGCCATAGTAGAGGAACGGGACGCCGCGGACCGTCAGCTGGAATGCTGCGAGCATGCGCGCCTTGGCCGGGTCGTTGCCGAGGCGCTCCATGCCGCGCGGGCGGTCGTGATTGCCGAAGACGTAGGTCGGAAACAGCGGCTCGGGGAAGGCGAGCTCGAACTCCCGCACCAGCTCGCGCAGCGCCGGCGCGGTCAGCGGGGTGCGCAGGCTCTTGAACAGAAACACGAGGTTCAGGCCCTGACCCTCGGCCCCGCAGTACTCGCGCAGCAGGTCGGTATGACCGAACACCTCGCCGACGACGAAGCGCGGTGGGTCGCGAAACTCGTCGACGACGGCGCGCAGCTCGCGGGCGAAGGCGATGGTGTCGGGGTGATTCTGGGTGTGGAGCGCGCGCTGGAAGAAGCCGTCGGGGTTGTGTTCGGAGGGCAGGGGGCGCAGCGAGAACGGGTTGTCGGCGAAGGATGCGTCCTTGAAGATGGCGTTGAAGATGTCGAGGCGCAGGCCGTCGGCGCCCTCGCGCAGCCAGTGGCGGACGACGTCGAGCATGGCCTGCTTGACGGCGGGGTTGCGGTAATTGAGGTCGGGCTGAAACGGCAGGAAGCTGGCCCAGTACCACTGGTCGGTGGTGGGGTCGTGGTGCCAGCCGGAGTTGCCGAGCATGCTGCGCCAGTTGTTGGGCGGGGCGCCGCCGGACGATCCAGCGGCGCGTCGGCCGTCGCGCCAGATGTAGAAGTCGCGGCGGTCGTTGTTGCGGGAGCTGCGGGACTCCTGGAACCATGGGTGCTCGATCGAGGTGTGATTGAGCACCATGTCGAGCACGATCTTCATGCCGCGCGCGTGGACCTCGTCGATGAGGCGGCGGCAGTCCTCGAGGTCGCCGTACTCGGGGGCGATGTTGAAGTGGTCGCTGATGTCGTAGCCGAAGTCGGTCTGCGGGCTGCTGTAGAACGGGGACAGCCAGATGGTCTCGACGCCGAGCCAGTGGAGGTAATCCAGCCGGTCGATCACGCCGGGCAAGTCGCCGATGCCGTCGGCGTTGGAGTCGGAGAAAGAGCGCGGATAGACCTGGTAAACGGTCGTGCGCTTCCACCACGGGCTCTCGCCGATCATGACCGGGTCAGCTTGTCACCGTGTCATCCGCCCAGCAAGGACACCAGGCTCGAGAACGACCAGTCCTGCAGCTGATGCAGCCGGCGCCGCCAGGCGACGTTTTGCTCGGGGTGCGCCGCGTAGAACTTGTCCCACCATGTCTGCGAGCCGCCGGTCATCATGAAGCGGCCCATCCACGGCTTTTGTAGGGTGTAGTGCACGACGTGGACCTGGTCGAGGCAGTGCTGGCGCAGGCTCGGGTGGGCGAGCATGAACTGGAAGATGAAGTGGTGGAGGTTGTAGCCGGAGCGCAGGCGGTGCGCGACCGGCATCTCCCACCAGTCGGACCAGAACCAATTCAAGAAGCCCTGGTCGCCGCCGTCGTAGCTGGGCGCGTGGGCGAGGGCGGTCAGCATCTTCATGAACAGCGGGCGCGAGGGCTCGAGCACCATGACGCCGGTGTTGAAGCGGTCCGGCATGAAGAAGTCGGGCGCGGCGGCGAGGCAGGGGCGATTGAACAGGCTGTCGATGTTCCGCAGGACCAGGGTGTCGGCGTCGAGGAAGACGAGGCGGTCGAACTCGTTGAGGTCGAAGGCGCGCAGCTTGGTGAAGCTGAGGCCGAAGCGGGGATAGAGGAGCTCGCAATCGCGGTGAGGATTGACTATCGGTGCGACGGGATAGGGGTCCCAGCCGCAGGCCGCGAGCTCGCGGTTGACGGCGTCGGGCACGTCCGGCGTGACCATGACGATCCGGGGCAGCCTGGAGCCGGTCTCGTCGAGCGAGCGGGCGAGCGCCTGGGCGCCCGGGAGATAGGTATCTCCGCAGCAGACCATCGTGACATAAGCTCGCTTCATGGTTCGACCTCGGCGGGCGCTGCCCGGAAGATCCGACAATGGTGGGACATGCGCGGGCGGCAACTTCGGCGGGCCCGGCGGTCGGGTGAGGGGGGACCTGGGGGGAGTCTGGCGGGGCGGAGACCGGTTTGGCGTTCGATGCGCCGATTGTTCGCGGAGAGCGCTCAGCGCGGTGCCGTGGACGCGGCGCCACAATGCGGGGCCGCGGGGCGGTCGCGCCGGCTTTAAAAGAGAGTGGTCGCGCTGGAGCCTGATAAGGCGCGCGATCCTCCGTGCGCGTTCAACCGCGCATACGCGCCGAAACGGCTTGCAGCGGCATGGCGCTAAAGACAGTTTCTTATCGACACGATCGACGTGGGCTCATGCTTGGTTGTGCGGTCGCATCGACGCGCCGAGCCCGTTCGCCCGCGGCCCACGAGAATCCGCCTGGTCGGCGGTCGGGCCGGAGGGGTCGGATCAGCGCGTCGGCCGGCGTAGACGCACGTGGCGGTGGGTCTTCCGCTCGCGCGAAGATGCGCTAGCCTGGGGCTTCGTGAGCGTCCGCGCGATTTTTCTGGTTTTTGTCCCCACCCTCGCCTGTGCCGTTGGGGAGCCGTCTGCGGCGTCTGACGGCGGGTTTAGCCTCAGCGTAGGGATCCCTGGTGGGTCGATCACTTCTGCGGGAGAGGACGCCGGGTGGAGCTCGTCCGGGGTCGAGATCGACAGTACGGGCGCGTCGGGGCCGACATCGACGGTGGGCTCGAGTGGTTCGAGCGGCGGGGGTGGCTTGGCCGGGAGCTCGAGCTCGGGTGGCGGCGATTGTGCGGGTGGCTGTGATGCGCCAGGGCCGTGCGAGGTGGGGCCGGGTGCATGCGTCGATGGGGAATGTGTGTATGCGGCCGCGGGGGCCGAGGTTGTCTGTGACGACGGCGATCCCTGCACCGAGGACGACGGCTGCGACGGGGCGGGCGGCTGCGAGGGGATGGCGATGGTCTGCGAGCGCCCGCATGCGAGCGGCGGGATCTGTCAGGCGGGCGAATGTCAGGGCTTCGAGTGTGTGGCGCCGTGGGCCGACTGCGATGGCGATTGGGACAACGGCTGCGAGGTGCCGACGGGGGTCGCCAACCAGTGCGACGCCGACGGTTTGAACGCGGACGGAGGCTGCTGGACGGCGTATTGTGGGGCCGGTGCGGATCCCGCGAAGAACTTCGCGGGCGGCTTCTTTTGCGTCGACTGCTCGACCTGCCATACGCCCGAGCCCGGGCTGTGGCAGTGGTGTGATCATGGCTCCGGTAATTGGTATGCGAGCGAGGCGGGGAATTGCGGGAAGTTTGAAGACCTGATCTGCGTTCCGGCTTGAAAGATCGCGCGCCCGTGGGGGCGCGGATTTGATATCGTGCGCGGGACATGCCGCTGACTCCCTCTCGTCGGACCGTTCTGCGGGGCACCCTCGGTGCGACCGGAGCCTCGCTGCTCGGCGGCTGTCGCAGCGAGGCCGCCCATGAGCGCGGACACGGCGCGGCGACGCCGGAGCCGAGCTCGGAGCTCGTGCCCATTCGTGTGGAGGTGAATGCGAGCCTGCGGCACGTCGAGGTCGAGGCCGATACCTCGGCGCTCGAGCTGGTGCGCCAGCAGCTCGGGCTGCGCGGGGCCAAGCTGGCCTGCGGGCACGGGGTCTGTGGCGCGTGCACGATGCTCGTCGACGGCGCGCCGGTGGCCAGCTGTCTGTTGCCCGCGACCAGTTTGCACGGCCGGGCGCTGACCACCGTCGAGGGGCTGACGGGGGCCGGCGGGTTGCACCCGGTGCAGCGGGCGTTCATGGCCGAGGACGCGCTGCAGTGCGGCTACTGCACGCCGGGCTTCGTGGTCGAGGCCTCGGCTTTTTACAAGCGCTGGCGGGCGGAAATGGCGACGCATGGCGCGAAGGAGCCCGAGCGCGACGTCGTGGCGGCGGCGCTGGCGGGCCACCTGTGCCGCTGCGGGGCCTACGAGAACATCGTGGTCGCGGTGCAGCGGGCGTGCCGCGGGGACTACGAG
>NZ_JACCSO010000309.1 GCF_013812955.1 Nannocystis sp.
CTCACCGAGCGGGTCGGCGGCGGCGAGGGCCTCGGCGAGCGGGGCGAAGGCCGCGGGGTCACCGAGCCGACCGAGCGCGCCGGCGGCGACGCAGGCGGTGAACGGGTCGACGTGCGCGAGGCCATCGATGAGGGCGGCGACCAGCTGCGACGGGACGGGACGGGCGGGTGGTGCGAGTGGTGCGGCCGGTGACGCGGGTTCGACATCCCCGAGCGCGCCGATCAGCGTGAAGTAGTCGGCGAGCGCGGTCGCGGGCACGGCCGGCTGCAGCTCGGCGAGGGCCGCTCCGGCGGCGGCGCCGAGGCTGGTGACGAAGCCGACGGCCCGCTCGCGCACGACCGGATCGGACATGTCCGGGAGGACATGTTCCAAAGCGCCGGTGTCTCGAGTCATGCGGCACAGCTCGAGCGCGGCGATCTTGACCTCGGTCTGGCGGTGGCCGACGAGCTCGCGCAGGCGCTCGCGCAGGCCGTCGTCGAGGTTGTCGGCGAGCGCCGCGGCGACGGCGTCGGGGCGGCCCTGATCGGCGAAGACCGCGTCGAGGGTGACGAGGGCCAGCGCCGCGGCCGCGCGCACGCCGGCCATGTTGTCGCGCAGCAGGGTGAGCAGCAGCCCCTGGGCCTCCGGCGTGGCGCTGTGGGCGAGCAACGAGGTCGCGGCGCGGCGCGTCACGGTGTTGTCGACCAGCGGCATCAGGGTGTCGACCGCGAGCGAGGCGCCGATCGAGCGCAGGGCGTCGAGGGCGAACAGACGCAGCATGTCGGAGCTGCTGGCGAGGGCGTCCTTGAGGGCGCGCTCGGCCGTCGGTCCGCCGATCGCCCCGAGGGCCGCGGCCGCCGAGGCGCGCAGGTTGTCGTCCTCGCTCGCGCGCAGCAGCACCGCCGTCAGCAGCGGGACCTGCTCCGGCCCGCCGATGTCGGCCAGCAGATCGACGTACATCCGGGCCCCGCGGCCGCCGAGCTGCAAGCGGCGCAGCGCGCCGTCGAGGCCGCGCGGACCGAGGTGCACCAGCATCTCGTGGCAGGTCGAGCGGGCCGGCACGGACTCCGCGGTCAGGCCGTCGAGCAGGCGCTCGAGCAGCGCCTCGAAGGTGTCCGCGCCCGGCGGGTCGCGCTCGATCGCGGTCTGCAGGTCCTTGACCGCCTGCTTGCGCGCGCGCCAGCTCTCCCCGGAAAACCGCGCGAGCAGCTGCTCGAGCTCGGGCGGCAGCGGGGTCACGTCCATGCGCCCTCCGCGGCCGCGCCGGTCGAGCGCAGCAGCGCCGCGAGGGCGACATCGATCGGGTCGGCGTCGATCGGATCGGCCTCAGTACGCACGGCGATGACGGGCCCGAGGATCGCGCGATGGGTCGCGCGCGCGGCGTCGAGTTCCGGTCCGAGGGCAGCGCGGACCTCGTCGAGCGAGTCGGCGTTCGCCAGGCGCTCGCCGCTGTGGAGGATCAGGTCGGCGACCAGCAGCTCGGCGAGACGGCCGGCATGGTTCGAGTCGGCATGATTCGAGCCGGCGTCCTCGGCGGCGCGCTCGTCCTGCAGGTTGGCGTACACGGCCTCGGCCTCGATCATGCCGGGGAGCTCCGAGGAGCCCGGCGCGAGCAGACGCCACAACTTGCCCGGGAGCTGCTCGCCGAGGTCGTGGATCTCGACGTAGTCGTCGGCGCCGTAGAGCTGCTGCGGCCGCCGCCGGTAGCTGCTGCGGCGAAACACGGAGGCGACCAGGAGCACGGCCTTGACGGGGACCGCCAGACCGGTGCGGGCGAGCTCGACGAGCTCGTGGAGCTCGGCCCCCGGGAGCGCGACGTCGAGGATCAGCGCGTCCCAGGCGCCACCCTTGAGCGTGTCGGCGACGTTGCGGCCGTCGCTCACGACCTGCACGCGCAGGCCCTGAGCCGCGAGCACCCGGCCGATCGCCTGGCCGATGACCGGACGTTCGTGGGCGACCAGGACCTGAGATCTCTCCATGGTCTACTTCCCTCCCGCGGTGCGCAGCAGCACGTCGAGGTTGATGACGAACACCATCTCGGCGGCCTCGGCGCGGTCACGCTTGATCCGGCTGACGCCGCTGAACACGTTCTCGACCCCACGTTCGACGTCGGGCCGCAACATCGAGGGTGCGGGGCGCAGGCTGCTGACCGCGACGCGCAGCTCGCCGAGCACGCGGTCGACCTTGAGGCCGGCGATGCGGCCGGCGACGCTGACGATGATCAGCTTGTTGAGGTGTTCGATCGTCGGATCGATCGGCGAGTCGAAGCGACGGCGAAGGTCGACCACCGGGATCACGACGCCGCGCAGCTGGATCACGCCCTCGACGATCGCCGGGGCGAAGGGCACCGGGCGCACCGTGAGGGAGCGGGCCTGGATGACCTCCTTGATGCGCATGATCTCGATGCCGTAGAGGCCCGCGCCGACATAAAAACCGGCGAGCTTGAGCTCGTCGTCGGCGACGCCGTCGGTCTCGAGCTCGCTCATCCCCTGCCCTCCTCACCGGCGCCCGCGCGCACGAAGGCGGTCGGGTCGAGCAGGGTCACGAGGTTCAGGATGATGACGATGTCCTCGACGACCTCGTTGGTGCGAGTGTCGATGCCGCCGGCCCGGGGCAAGGTCGAGGCCTTGCGCCGGCCGAGGCCGCGGATGAACTCGGCGCGGGCGCCGGTGATGCCGCCGGGTTTGTCCTCGATCTTGTCCGGGGGGATGCGGGTGACGTCGATGACGGCGTCGACGACCAGGCCGTAGGGCTCGTCGTTGAGCTGGACGATCAGCACGCGGGCGGAGCGGCCGCGCTCGACCGGGCGCAGGCGCAGGCGCCTGGCGAGGTCGACGACCGGCATGATGCGGCCGCGGACGTTGCCGATGCCGACCAGGAAGTCGGCGGTGCGCGGGACGTGGGTGGTGGCGAACACCTTGCTGATCTCCTCGATCTCGTGGATCGGGAGCGCGTAGATCTCACCGGCGACGCGGAAGGTTACGTACTGCTGGAGGTCTTGCGGGACGTCGCGCTTGTAGCCGTGCTCGTAGTCCTCGTCGGTGGCCAGCGCCTCGCCGCTGCGCAGCAGCGCGGTCCACAGGTCCTCGCGTTCAGCGGACATGGTTGCCCATCCCGATCGAGATCGCGGAGTCGGCCTGGCGCACGCCCTCGTCGACCAGGCGGCCGACGTCGAGCAGGAGCACCGTGCGGTTGGCCCCGAGCTCGGTGGCGCCGGCGATGCCGGGGACGTTACGCACGGCGCTGCCGAGCGGCTTGATGACGACGTCCTGCTGCCCGAGCAGCTCGTCGACGACGAGGCCGACGCGGTGCTGGGCGAGGCCGACGACGACCACGTAGACGCGGTGCGGATCGCGGTAGCTCTTGCTGAGCGGCTTCAAGGCGAACAGGCGCGACAGGTGCAGCAGCGGCAGGGTCTTCTTGTTGAGGATGATGACCTCGTGGCCCTCGATGGTGCTGATCTCGCGGGTCTCGACCATGATCGACTCGAGCACCGAGTTGAGCGGGATGCAGAAGGTGTGGCCGGCGCTCTGGATGACGAGGGCCTGGATGATCGCCAGGGTGACCGGGAGGGTGATCGAGAACCGGGTGCCGCGGCCGACGTCGGTGCTGACGTCGATCATGCCGCTCAGCTTGGCGATGTTGGTCTTGACGACGTCCATGCCGACGCCGCGGCCGCTGACTTCGGTGGCGGTCTCGCGGGTCGAGAAGCCGGGCGCGAAGATCATGTTGACGGCCTCGGAGGGGGTCATCGACGAGGCCTCCTCCGTGGTGATGGAGCCGCGTCGCAGGCCGACGTCGCGGATGCGGGCCCAGTCCATGCCGCGGCCGTCGTCCTCGACCTCGATGACGACCCGGTTGCCCTTCTGGAACGCGCGCAGCTCGATGCGCCCGACCGGCTGCTTGCCGAGCGCGACCCGCTCGCTCGAGGGCTCGATGCCGTGGTCGATGCAGTTGCGGATCATGTGCATCAGCGGGTCGCTGAGCTCCTCGACGATCAACTTGTCGAGCACGGTCTCGGCGCCGGAGATGACCAGGCGGATGTCCTTGTCGAGGTCGCGGCTCAGCTTGCGGACCACCCGCGCCAGCTTGTCGAAGACCTGGCCGATCGGGACCATGCGGACGTCGAGGATGCCCTGCTGCAGCAGCGCCAGCTTGCGCGTCATGTCGCGGATCTGGACCTGCAGCTCGCGCGAGACGTCGGCCGAGCGATCGAGCTCGCGCAGGTGCTCGAGCACGCCGGCGAGGTTGTTTTGGACCAGGCCGAGCTCGCCGACGAGGTTCATCAGCAGGTCGAGGCGGCGCAGGTCGACGCGCACCGTCTGGCTGAGGCTGCGAAGGCTGGTCTCGGAGGCCGCGGCCGCGCTCTCCGGGCCGTCGTCGAGGCCGCTGACCATCGCGTCGCGCAGCCCCTGGGTGCGGGCCGACTCTTGTTGTGAGGCCGATGACTGCGAGCGGGCGGGCGCGGCGGCGGTCGACGGGCGCGATGGCGTCGGGGTCGCGCGGGGAGCCGGCGTCGCCGGGGTGATGCGC
>NZ_JACCSO010000326.1 GCF_013812955.1 Nannocystis sp.
GGCGACGACCTTGCCGGCCCGGGCGGGCGGGCTGCCGACCTTGATGCGGGTGCGCGGGGCCGGCGGGGTGTCGACGGGAATGGCGGTGGGCGGCGGTGCGGCCGCGAGCGGGGGTGGTGGCTCGCTCGGTGGTGGCTGCGGCGGCGGCTCGGGCGGCGGGAGCTCGACGATCTCGACGCGGTTGAGCTCCTCGTGCACGCGGGCCGCGACCTCGGCGCTCCAGCCCTCGAGGGTGCTGCGCTGATCGAGCAGCCACATGCCGACGGCCGCGTGCAGGGTGGCGGCCAGCAGCACGGCGCCGAGGCCCCGGCGACCGCGAGGCGGCCGGCCCTGAAACACCAGGTCGACGATGCGCGGGGCCGGGCCGGGCATGGCCGTTGGGGCATGTCCGTAAGAACCTGTGCCATGGGGCATGTCCGAATGGTCATGCTCGACGAGCGCTGGACCACGCTGTGCGGCGCCGGTCGTGCTCATGGCTCGGCCCCGGCGGGCTCGCTCGCGCCGAAGGCGACGCGGACGAGGCCGGCTTGTTTGAGGTTGTCGAGGGTCTCGAGCACGCGGCGGTGGCTGACCTCGCCGTCGGCGTGGATGACGGCGCGCAGGCCGGGGTCGCGGGCGCGGGCGGCGGCGGCGAGGCGCTGCAGCTCGGCGGGGCTGGTCGCGGGTTCGCCGTCGACGAGGGTGCCGCCGCGCACGGGCACGATGATGGAGAGCACGACCTGGACCTGCTCGGTCTGGCTGGCCTCGGGCAGGTCCATCGGCACGGCGGGGGTGACGATGATCTTGGCGGTGACGATGAAGATGATCAGCAGCACCAGCATGATGTCGACCATCGGGGTGACGTTGATGCCGACGATCAGGCCGTCGCTCTGGGGCTGGTGACTAGCCATGGTCGTCATCTCCTGAAATCGAAGCACCGGGCGCCGAGGCCAGGTAGGCGAGCACGAGGCTGGAGAGCACCTCGGAGCCGGCGCAGAGCGCTGCGATACGGCGCTGGAAAAAGTTGTAGGCCGCGACCGCCGGCAGCGCGACGAGCAGGCCGACCGCGGTGGCGACCAGGGCCTCGGCGATGCTCGACATCACCGCCTGCGAGGCGACCTGCGAGGCCGCGCCGACGCCGGTGCCTGCCCCATGGCCCGGGGCAGCGTGGCCGAGCTCCTCGAAGGCACCGACCACGCCGATGACGGTGCCGAGCAGGCCGACGAAGGGGGCGTTGTTGCCGAGGGTGCCGAGGAAGGCGAGGCCGCGCTCGAGCTGGCCGCGCTCGAGCGCGAGGGCGCTGTTCATGGCGTGTTCGACGGCCGCGGGGCCGCGGGGCGCGAGGCGCAGGCCGGCGGCGGCGACGTTGCCGGCGACGCTGCCGCTGGCGCGCAGCAGGGTGATCGCGCGGTGATGGTCGCCGCGGGCGAGGTGGGGGTCGAGCTGTTCGGCGAGGGCCTTGAGGTCGGCGCCGCGGCGGCGCAGCACGAGCGCGCGCTCGAACATGACGCCGACGCTGGCGATCGACAGCAGGGCGAGCAGCCAGAGCACCCAGCCGGCGCCGGCGCGCAGGAGCAGTTGCTGGAGGGCGTCGACGACGGACATGTCAGAGCAGCTCGCGGGTCGGGCATTCGCCCTCGCCCTGGAAGTCGCCGAGGGTGCGGACCTGGGCCTCGAGGTAGTCGTACGCGGTGACGACGGGGATGAGCGCGCCGGAGAGATTATAGCCGAGCTCGGCGGGGAACAACTTCGCGGCCGGGGCGGCGCGCAGCTCGTCGAGGGTGGTCTCGCCGTCGAGGTCGGCGTCGGCGTCGGCGATCCACTGGGCGCGGCGCTCGGTGATCTCGGCGCCCTGGGTGATGTTGGTGAAGAACCAGTGGTCGCCGTGGATGGTGGGTTTGATCTGGGCGGTGCCGCCGGACGGGACCGCGAAGCCGGCGATGCCGTCGGGGCCGGCGCAGTCGGCGAAGGATGTGCCGGCGGCGAGGCTCCAGCTGAAGCGCACGACCGGGGCCTTGCTGCACGCCGCCGGGTCGCCGAGCAGGCAGCTCTGGCCGTCCGGCTTGCTGATCTCGCCCTCGACGTGCAGCGAGAGGCCGGCCTGGACCATGAAGTCGCGGTCGGCGGCGTCGGTGCCGTCGGCCGCCTCGGCGCTGTCGTCGGCGTTGGGCAGGCTGTAGCCGACCCGGTCCCAGCGCTCGGCGGCGACGTCGTCGAACTCGGTCAGCACGAAGCCGCCCGGAGGGAGCTGCAGCAGGTCGACGACGGTTTGTCCGGGGTCGGCGAGCACCTCGCTGCTCGCGCTCGAGCGGCTGGCCTTGAAGTCGCCGACGGTGACCAGGAACTTGCTGTAGCGCACGGTCCAGCCGTCGACGACGTTCTCCTCGCCGTCGCCGGGATCGAGGCCCTCGGGGATGGTGTCCTCGGCCTCGATGAAGACCTGGACGCTGCCGGTGCTGCCGGTGGCGGTGCAGGCGGAGGTGAGCAGGAGGGCGACGACGGGGATGAGGCGGGCTGTGGTCATGGGCGTCACTCGTGGGTCCAGCTGAAGACGGGGGGCTGGGTGGTCATGGCGAAGGCGATCGTGGCGTGGGCGGGGTCGCCGGGGCGGATCTCGACGTCGGGGCCGAGCGCGGCGAGGGCGTCGAAGTCGAGACCGAGCAGCCAGGCGCCGGGGTTGATGCGCAGCAGCAGGCGGCTGCCCTGGTCCGGATCGTCGACGCGCGCGCGCACGCCGACCAGCGCCGGGCTGCCGCGCAGCGGCGGGAGCACGTCGATCACGGCGTCGAAGTCCAGGATGTCCGCGCCGCGCACGGCGGTGCCGCTGAGATGCGCGGAGTGGCCGAGCTCGCTGCCCGCGGTCGCCCGGGCCTGGGTGGTGAACCAGGAGATGCCGTAGTCGAGCATCGCCGAGCGCACGTCGCCCGCGAGCGCCAAGACCTCGCCGATCGGCTGGGGTTCGGCGGCGAGCAGGTCGATGACCGCGACCTCGGCGAACTCGCCGAGCGCGACCTCGCAGAGCTCGGGGGAGGCGGCCGCGGTGGCGCACAGGTACAGGGGGCCGAGCGCGAGGTCGGCGCGATCGAGGGTCACTTGCCAGTCGCCGATCGGGAAGCTCGCGCCTGCGCCGGCGACCGCGATCGGGTACGTGAATGGTTCGGCGCCGGTCGTGCCGCAGGCGCCCGCCGGCAGCATCATCATGATGGCGAGGGCGAGGGCGAGGGGCTTTAGCGGGCGGTGAGGGAATGACATGGCGGAAGAGACAGGTTGGCGCGATGCGATGACAGGGCCGAAAGGACAGCTTTAAAACGACAGCGTGAGGGTGCCGAGCACGGTCAGGGGCGGGCCGGCGGCGAAGTGCTGGGCGGGCAGGCGCGAGGGGACCGGGCCGGTGCCCCAGTCGGAGACGAAGGAGTAGACGCTGGCGGCGTAGCGGCGGGCGAGCAGGTTGTAGGCCTCGACGCCGACCTCGACCCAGGCCCAGCGCAGGCCGGCGGTGGCGTCGAGCAGGTACAGCGGATCGGCTGCCTGTCCGTAAGGCAAGGGTCTTCGGGACAGGTGACTGAAGCCGGAGCCGACGCGCAATGCGAGTGGTTTGCCGGCGAGCCGGGTGAGCTGCTTGTCGACGCCGAGGTCGATGCGCACGACCACCGGGGGCACGTAGGGGAGCAGCTGGCCGGCGACGTAGGCGGGGTTCGGGTCGGCGACGGTGGCGGGCGGCGGCGCGGTCAGGATCGCGTGCACGTAGGTGAGCGAGGCGGCGGCGGTCAGCCAGGGGACCGGGCGGGCCGAGAGCGCGGCGACCAGGCCGCTGCGGCGGGTCGGGCCGATGCGCTCGAGGCGGCCCTCCTGGGGGTCGAAGGCGAGGTCCTGGGCGAGGAAGGTGCCGAAGCCGGCGGCGGTGAATTGCAGCGGGCGCTTCCACTGGGGGGCGATGCGCAGGCCGCCCTCGACGCTGTGGACCTTGGTGAACGGGGCGCGCTCGCCCTCCTCGAGCTGGCGGGCCTGCGGCGAGCGGTAGCCCTGGCCGTAGGCGACGAAGGTGCGCAGCCACGGCAGTGGTTTGGCCTCGAGCGCGACGCGCGGGCCGGCGGCGACGCCGGTGGCGGTGCGGCGATAACCGACCAGATGCGAGGCGACCTGGTAGGGCGCGATGTAGTTGCCGAGGCGGTCGTCGATGTCGAAGTGCAGCACGTCGGCGCGCACGCCTCCGCGCAGCTGCAGGTGCTTGCCGAGGCGCAGGTCGAGGTCGGCGTGGAGGCCGATGTCGGTGGCGAGCACCTCGGCGTCGATGCGGCGGTCCCAGACCTCGTTCTGCGGGGCCTGGAGCAGGTTCTGGCTCTGCTGGATGCGGTGGATGCGGGCGCTGCTGCCGAGCTCGAGCGCGGCCGACAGCCACTTCGCCGGTCGCCACCAGCCGCTGCGATGGGACAGGCGAAAGCCGCCGCCGAGGTCGCGGTTCTGCTGCTCGATCAGGTCGCCGCGACCGACCCACTCCGGCATGACCATGCCGCGCTGCAGGAAGCCGGTGTAGTTCTCGCGGGTGTGGAAGTCGACGAGCGAGACGTGGGCGGCGAACTGGGTGCGACCGCCGCCCTCGCCGCGGCGCTCGAGCTCGAGGGCGAGCTGACCGCGGGCGGCGGAGGCCGACTGCGCGCTGGCGGCGGGCGAGGCGTAGTGGTCGTAGAAGCCGACGACGCCGGCGGCGACGTCGTCCTGGCGCAGCACGCCCGCGTTGCCGGCGCGAGCGGCG
>NZ_JACCSO010000331.1 GCF_013812955.1 Nannocystis sp.
CGCGACGACATGCCCCGCGGCGATGACATCGTCTATCAGTCGCGCCGGGCCGTCGTCGGTAACGGCCTCTCACACGCCACCGCCCTCCGGCTCCGTGTCCCCTGCAGCGACCTCGAAGTGTTCGTCCCGCGCAGCGTCAACGCCTTCCGCACCTACGGCTCGCTCGGCTTCTTCCACGGCGGCGCCACCTTGCAGGAACTGGTGATCCCCGTCCTCATCGCCGTGTGGTCCGGCAAGCGCAAGAAGACGCCGGTGTCGCTGCGCAAGCTGGAGTACATCACCACCCAGCAGCCGCGCCTGGAGCTCGTCTCGGGCGTACAGGGTGGCCTCTTCGTCGACGGGTCGCTGCTCCCGCGCAACGTCAAGGTCCGTGTGCTCGCACAGGATGTCCTCGTCTTCCACCATCACGACCCCGTCACCGTCCACCCAAACGCAGTGGAGCCCGCCACGGTCACGCTCAAGGTGGTGGACCCGAAACCCGACCTCGCGGTAGACACCCGTCTGCGCATCGAAGTGCGGGACGCCGACAACGACGAATTCCTGGCCGCCATCGACAGCGTGCTCAAGGTCGAGATCAACAGTGCCTGGGACTGACTCAAACACCCCCACCGCCGCGAGCGGCGTGATCGACTCGCTTGACGAGCAACTCGTCAGCGCTTTCCCTGGCCGCGTCGTCCGCAAGGACCTGGTCCACGCGCTCAAGGTCGGCTTCAACATCCCCGTCTACGTCCTCGAGTACCTGCTCGGCAAGTACTGCTCGACCACCGACGAGGTCCAGATCCGAGAGGGCCTCGACCTCGTCAAGCAGACGATCGCCGAGCGCGTGGTCCGGGCCGACCAGGCCGAGCTGATCAAGTCCCGCCTCCAGCGCAGTCGATCGATGAAGCTCATCGATCTCGTCACCGTGACCTTCGACGAGAAGGACCAGGGCGGCAAGTATTGGGCCGCGCTCGCCACCGCCGGCCTGACGAAGATGCACATCAGCGAGGATCTCGTCCACAAGTACGAGCGCGTCCTCACCGGCGGCGTGTGGTGCAACGTCGAGCTCACCTACGACGACACCCTCGTCCACGGCGCGGTCACGCGGCCCTTCGTGCTGAGCCGCATGCAGCCGATCCAGATCGCCAGCGCTCAGCTCGACGAGTTCGTGGCGGCCCGCGGAGCCTTCACCCGGGAGCAATGGGTCGACGTCCTCCTGCGCACGATGGGCTACGAGCCCACCCACCCCGACTTCACCTGGCGCCGCAAGCTCCTCTACTTGCTGCGCCTCGTGCCGATGGTCGAGAAGAACTACAACCTGATCGAGCTCGGCCCCCGCGAGACCGGCAAGTCCTTCGTGTTCCGCGAGTTGTCACCGTATGCGATCTTGCTGTCTGGCGGGCAGGGCTCCGTCGCCGACCTGTTCGGCTGGAAGCACCGCAAGGACAAGCCTGGTCTCGTGGTCCGCTACGACCTCGTCGCCTTCGACGAGGTCGCCGGCTCATACTTTAAAAATGAGTCCGAGAAGCAGATGTTCAAGGGCTACATGGAGCAGGGCTCATTCTCGCGGGGTGATGACAAGGGCACGATCAGCGCCGACGCCGGCATCATCTTCAACGGCAACATCGACGGCAACGTCGAGGCGATCGCCCGCACGACTCATCTGTTCACCGCGCTGCCCGAGTCCGTGCGCAACGACAGCGCCTTTCACGACCGCTGGCACGCGTATCTCCCCGGCTGGGAGATGCCGAAGCTGCGGCCCGAGCACTTCACACGGCACCTGGGCTTCATCGCCGACTACATCGCCGAGATCTTCCACAACGAGCTGCGCCACCTCAACTACACCGACCTCGCCGACCAACACTTCGCCCTCGGCAACCACGTCGGTCAGCGCGACCGGAAGGCCGCGCTCCGCACCGTCTCGGGCCTGGTCAAGTTGCTCCACCCCGACGGCAAGTGCAGCAAGGAGGAGCTCGGCGAGTACCTCAGCTTCGGCCTGGAGCTGCGGCGTCGCGTCAAGGAGCAGCTCAAGCGCATCAACCCGATCGAATTCTCGCGGGTCAACCTCTCGTTCATCGACAAGGAGACCGGCGAGGAGCGCTTCGCCGAGTGCGCCGAGCTCGGCGCGATCCGCCTGATCCCGGAGGGCCCGCTGCCGCCCGGTGACATCTTCAGCATCGGCGTCGACCCCAACAGCGACCGCGTCGCGCTGTTTCGGATCCAGGCCGCCTCGGTGCCCGGCACCGGGCGCTTCAACCTCGTCGGCGTCACCTCCAAGGACATCCGCGAGAGCGCCAAGATGGCCTTCGACTACCTACGCGCCAACGGCAAGCGCGTCGGCCTCGACCGCGACTTCGGCGGCTACGACCTCAACATCCAGGTCATGAGCCCGATGCACGGCCGCGACACGCCCGACCTCGGTGTCGCGTTCTTCATCGCCATCCTGTCCGCGATGGTCGGCCGCAACATCGGCTCCGGCCTGGTGGTCCTCGGGCAGATGTCGATCCATGGCGTCCTCAGCCGCATCGACAATCTGGCCGACCGCCTCCGCATTGCCATGGACTCCGGCGCCCACCGCGTCATGATCCCCACCACCAACGCGGCCGACCTCGGCGGCATCCCGAGCGAGCTCCTCGACAAACTGCGCGTCGAGTTCTTTTCCGATCCCATGCAGGCGGCGTTCAAGGCGCTGGTGGAGGCGTGAATATTCGGCTCTTCCGGGTTTGGAGTGGGTCGCAGAAGGGCACGAGTGTTCAGGGCCAGCATCCGAGGAATCCCGAGACTCAGATGTGCTGCTCGGAGCCCCCGCCGGAGGCAAGTGCCGCCCATCGCCCACGGGAACCGGGCCCAGAGGGCGCAGGCCCGGTCCAGGGCAGCGAAGCTGCCGAGCGCCAGCGAGGGCACCCTGGAGGGGGCCGAGCATTCTGGGATGCTGGGCTCGTGATGGGGTTAACGGCGTGAAGGACATGCAACCCACTGGAAACCCGGAAGAGCCGAATATTCTTGGAGGACTATGTTCACTTTGCCACAAACAAGAGCTTCGATTGATCGCCTGTTCAAGGGACTCTGGCCCCAGATGACAGGTATTGGCGAGCGGTACGCGGATTGCGTGACCCATGCTGGGAGCATCCACTCGATCGTCAATGAGCGGCCCGACCATGATGGCCGGATTAGGGCGTTGATTCAAATTCCCGGCGTGAAGGCCACAATAGCTTCGGGCTTGCTTTGGTCCTTCTTTCCAAAGGAATGTGTACCGTTCGACAAGCACACAACGGCATACTGTGTGATGGATTGGAAGATTATCCCCGACCCCCGAATCACGAACGGTACGTACGCGAGAAAGTGCGCGGCCGTCGTCGCAGGCATGCGCCACCACTCTCCCCGTCTCGCCGCCATTGAAGACCTTGTGATCTGGTCGAGGCAAAATCGCAGTATGGAATTTCCCCCTCAGTAGGGGGCCGCTAAACCCCGCTAAACCTGGCTCAGATCAGAGCGAGTTGCCGGCGTGATCGAAGAGACAGGCGTGCTCCGGCATGGTGCCGAGGTCGAGCACCGGCAGCGTGGTCTCGCCGACGCCGGACTCGCCCGAGGTCGACCCCGCCGAAGTCGAGCTGCTTCCGGCGCTCGAGCCGGTGCTATCCACCGCCGTCGTGTCGCCGGTCGACCCCGCCGGCATCGTCGTGATCTCCGGTGTGCTCGAGAAGCCTGACGAGCTGGAGGTCGGCGCCTGGCAGGCGCCGAGCATGGCGAGCAGCATCAGTCGCGGACGGCGTGGCCTCATGGCTTGTGGCCGCGTTTACGCGCGACACCGGGGGTCGTCGCGGTCGGCGGCCGCGTGCAGAACCTGGCCGACCCGACCTTACCACAAATCTTGGCGCCTGACTTGCATTGACCTCTCGGGGGTCCTCGCGGTGGTCCGAAGATGGGGCCACCGCTGGCGTTTACTCCTCGGGGGGGGCGGTCGAAACGCGTGGAGGCTCGCGTCGGCCATGATGGTCCATACGATACCATGCAGGGGTCCAGGCTGACGCACGGCCGGGCAGCCGCGGGCACAGGCTCCGCGTCGACGGTGCGCGTGGGGGCGCGTGGGGGCGGGCGCTCCGTGCCTTGCCTGGCGCGCCGACGAGGATGCCGCCTCACCGACCTACCGCTTCACCGGCAAGGAAGACGACGCCCTGAGCGGCGCCATCGCCAGCATGTGCTCGAGGTCGGTGGCCCGGCGGCGGCGCTCGTCGCCTTTGAGCTGGTCGAGGGTCTCAGCGGCCTCGAGATGCTCGCGCCGTTCGGCGTCCGTAGCGATGGCGCTCGCGGCGAACTCGC
>NZ_JACCSO010000110.1 GCF_013812955.1 Nannocystis sp.
GGGCAGCCCCTCCTCCCCGTCCGCGGGCAGCTGCCGGTTCCTCGCCACCGATGCACCGGCTCGCTTTGCCCGGGTCGGCGCCGTGTTCACGGGTGAGGCCCTGGCCCCCGAGCTCACCGCCGAAGCCGTCGAGTTGGTGGACCTCTAGCTCGGGCATCCAGGCGCTGCGCCTCGGGTCAAATTTTTCGTTGACGCGGCCCCGGGCGATGCCGCAGCATCCTTGGCTGCGCATCCGAGAATTCGGCGCGTACGCTCCCTGACAGGCCGATTTCTCGCGTGCGGTCCGGTTGGCCTGGTGCTGATCCGATCCACAGGTTCCATCGCAAATCCGACCGCAAATCCGGTCGCAGGTCCGATCGACGTCCGGTCCATGACCGCTTCAGACCTCGTAGACCCGGAAGCGGATCCCGACGGATCACCACGGATCACCGACGCTCCTCAAAGACTTCCAGAGCCCTCCAGAGCCCCTCCAGAGCCCTCCAGAGCCCATTATCGACGACCTGCCGACGTCTCGCTGACGTTGTGCCGCTGACCGCCGCTGACCGCTGCGGACCCCGGGCAGGCGGTTTCAGTTTCGCATATTCAGCGCCCGTTTCGTTATGTTATACCCCGCTGGCATCCCGCCGGTGTCGAAGGCCCCAGCCGTACTCGCCGTGCCTGCAAGGAGCACCTTCCAGTGAACCTCAACCGCTCTCTGCTCAAGTACTCACTGTCCTTGCCCCTGGTCACGATCCCCGCAGCGGTCGTGGCGATGGCGCCGAACTTCGCCCAGGCGGCCTCGGACGTGACGATCAGCGGTGTCGTGACCGACCAGAAGTCCGGCGAGAAGATCAAGGACGCCCTCGTCATCCTTCAGTGCTCGTGCCTTCAGGGCCAGCGGGAGATGACGACCAACGCCGACGGCCTCTACTCGTTTCGTAACTTGCCGCAGGGCAAGTACACGGTCCAGGTGCTCGTCGGTCAGGCGAACGTCAACAAGTCGATGGACGTGCCGGCCGGCGCCAAGTTCCGCGCCAACTTCCAGGTCGACCCCGACAACAAGTTTCGCATCGACGTGCTCGTCACCCAGAAGGTCCGCACCGACGCGGCCAACGTGACCCGCATCAAGATGGACGAGGCCCGCAACGTGCCGATCGGCGGCACCAGCCGCGACTTTACGGCGGTCGTCGACATGTCCCCGACCGCCAGCCGCGACGCCGCCGGCGTGCGCCTCGCCGGCACCACCGGCGCCGAGTCGAAGTACGTCGTCGACGGCCAGAACGCGACCAGCCCGGCCTTCGGCACCGTCTCGGCGACCATCGTCCAGGAGTTCATCGAGGACGTCGAGGTCCTCGAGGCCGGCTACGACGCCGAGTACGGCGGTGGTTCGGGCGGCCAGGTGCGAGCGCGCCGCATCGGCGGCACCAACAAGTTCCGCGGCACCGTGCTGCTGCGCTTCTCGCCGCGCGTGGCCTTGCCGCGCTTCGTCTCGCAGACGGACGAGGCTCTGCGCGTCGCCGAGGTCCGTGACTACGAGGGTTCGGGCGTGTTCACGCTGTCGGGCCCGATCATCAAGGACAAGCTGTTCTTCGCGTTCGGCATCGCCCCCGAGGGCCAGAAGAACTCGCTGATCCAGTCGTTCTACCGGCGCCGCGACAAGGACCGCTCGGGCGGCTACGAGGACTGTCAGTACCAGAACGGCACCAACGACTGCGTCGCCAACGGCAACTACATCGACTCGGTGAAGTTCGCGGAGCAGAAGTTTCGCACCGGCAGCTGGGACATGCAGTTCTTCGCCACGTTGGACTGGCAGATCACGCCCAAGCACAAGCTGCGCCTCGGCGGCGGCACGATCCCGACCTTCCGCCGCAGCAGCTTCCGCCAGCCTCCCGGCAGCGAGCCCAACGCCTTCGGCACCAACCCGTCCGCGAGCATCGGCGGCCAGTCGCGCGTCGCTCAGGGCGTCGTCAACGACACCTTCGGCACCAGCTACGGCAACGGCACCCAGGTCGGCCTCGACTACGAGGGCCGCGTCGCCGACGACAAGCTCGAGATCGACGCGAGCATCTACTACTCGCGCAACCGCAGCATCGAAGCGTGGAAGCTCGACAACCCGAACCTGAAGAAGATCCCGCTGACGCAGGAGACCGACAGCCAGGGTCGCAACCTCTTCGACTTGCTCGACCGTGACGGCGCCGTGCGCCTGGTCGGCGGCGTCGACCAGGCCTGTAACAACGCGAACCTGCCCGGCCTGACCTGTCCGACCCGCACCTGGCTGTCGGGCGGCCTCGGCAGCTACTCGAATTCGACGCAGGAGCGCGTCGGCGGCCTCCTGGCGCTGACCCACTTCCTCAGCAGCAAGCGCGCCGGCTCGCACCAGCTCAAGTACGGCACGGAGATCGACAGCGTCCGCTTCACGCAGGACTCGCGCTACTCCGGCTCCAACGAGTCGGACTTCTACCAGAACTGCGCCCCCGGTCAGAAGGGTGGCGGCGAGTGGTGCTTCGATCCGACCAAGGGTCAAAACGGCACCTACCTGCTCAACACCGCCAACCGCGTCAACAACAACCGGGCGATCAACGTCGATTCGGACAACCCGGATCAGCGCACCTCGTTCGGCTTCGGCCGCGCGCGCATCGAGCAGAACGACCTGCGCGCCATCGCCTCGCCGATCGGCGCCGGCGCCCGCGTGCCCAGCTACAACGCGACCCTGGCGACCCAGAACTACGGCATCTTCCTCCAGGACAAGTGGGCGATCCTCTCCAACCTGTACCTCAACGTCGGCGCACGTTGGGAGCTGCAGGACATGCGCGACGTGCTCGGCAAGCGCAACATCTTCATCTACGACAACGTCGCCCCGCGCGTCAGCCTCGTCTACGACTGGACCGACGAGGGCAAGAGCCGCCTCTACGCCAGCTACGGCTGGTTCTACAACCAGCTCCCGGTGCTGCTCAACAGCCGCGCCTTCGGCGGCCTCGTCAACGTCACCCGCAGCTACCGCCAGTCCGACTGCGCCGCCCCGGTGCTCATCGGCGGCCAGGCCCGCGAGCGCTCGATCAACGGCAACCCGACCGAGTACTGCAGCGACTTCAACTCGAGCACCACCGGCCTGACCGCAGGCACCGTGGTCCCCCGCCTGAAGGGCATGTACAACCAGCAGTTCCAGGTCGGCTACGAGCAGGAGGTCGTCGAGGACCTGGTGCTCGGCGTCAACTGGCTGCACACCGACCTCGGTCGCGCGGTCGAGGACATCTCGACCAACGGCGGCCTGAACTTCATCATCGCCAACCCTGGCGAGAGCGTGTCGGCCTCCGACATCGCCAAGCAGCAGGCGCAGTGTACCGACCTCCAGGGCAAGTTCGACGGCGCGGCGATGGACGACCCGCAGCGCGACGTGTACGCCCGCGAGCTCAACCGCTGTAACTTCCTCGCCGACGCCTTCGGCAAGGTGGGCTCGCTGTTCAGCAAGCCGATCCGCAACTACGACGCCTGGACCTTCAAGCTCAACAAGCGCTTCGCCCGCAACTGGATCCTCCAGGGCAGCTACACCTACTCGCGCCTGATCGGCAACTACGACGGCTTCGTGTCGCGCAACACCGGCGCGATCAACCTCGGCGCCAGCACCCAGTACGACATCCCGGAGCTGGTCCGTAACAGCTACGGCCCGCTGTTCGACAACCGCCCCCACCAGGTCAAGCTCGACGGCTTCTACTCCTTCGACCTCAAGAAGGCCGGCCGCTTCACCGTCGGCGCCTCGCTGCGCTACCAGTCGGGCACCCCGATCAGCATCTACGCCGACAACAACCGCTACTCGGGCCAGTACCTGGTCTACGTGCTGCCCCGCGGGGCAGGCGGCCGCATCGAGCCGACCTACTACGCCAACCTGAGCCTCAGCTACGCGTACCCGCTGCCCGGCGAGCTCGAGCTCGAGCTCACCGCGCGCCTCGCCAACCTCACCAACAACAAGGCCGTGCTCCGCGTCGACGAGACCTACTCGTTCGCCTTCGGTCGCGCCATCGCTGGCGGTGACCTCGAGGACCTCAAGCACAGCAAGGTCCAGAGCTCCAACGCGCCGACTGCGTTCTTCCAGCGTGGCATCCTCCCGAAGCAGGGTAACTTCGGCGTTCAAACGGTATTCCAGCAGCCCATCCAGGCCCAGTTCGAGCTCCGTCTGCGCTTCTGACGCCTCATCATCGGCCCTGCCGATGACGAAGCCGTTGTTTCCCGGGCTCCGACCGTCGCATCCGCGACGCTCGGGGCCCTCGCCATTTCTGGCGGACGGTGCTTCCGGCAAGAAACACGCGAGAAACACGCGAGAAACACGCAAGATACACGTTGTAGAGGCATATAGCCGCGGGTGTACGTTGTTATCGATCGCGTGCAGCGACCGGCCGCCGCGCAGAGGTCTTCAGCATGCTCCGGCGACGCCGGTTGAATTGACTGGCGCGAGAGCTTTGGATTGTGGCATGTGCGATCCTGAGCCATAGCTCGAGGTTCCCATGACTGTTCATCTACCGCGTGCTGCCAGTGCTGTTCTTGTTCTCGCCTGTGCCTGCGCAGATCCTGGCGGCGGCGACGAGGCCGGCACCGACGCGATCACGGGCTCCAGCGGCGACAGCAGCGGGGGCAGCAGCTCGGGCTCGACCGGTGCCAGCAGCGTGCCGACCACCAGCGGCACCGACGGTGGATCGATGTCGGGCACCACCGGCGATGCGAGCACCGGCAGTCCGACCAGCTCGACGACCGACACGCTGCCGCCGGACATGGGCCCGCCCGCGCGGCTGTCCCGTTGCGGTGAAGAGCCGCCGCCCGACGCCGTGCTCGCCCCGGAGATCCCCAAGTATGCGGGGGCCTGCCCGATCCTCGAGACCGGCTACATGGAAGGACAGGCGCCCAACATCATCGAGCAGAAGGTCGGTCCCCTGACCTTCAACCGCAAGTTCCTCGTCATCGCACCCGACGACATGCAACCCGACGAGCGCCTGCCCGTCATGTTCATGTGGCACTGGCTCGGCGGCTCCAGCAAAGATTTTTATGAGCGCGCCGACGCCCAGAACGCCGTCAATCAGAAGCGCTTCATCGCCGTCATCCCCGACGGACGCACCCCCGAAGAGGGCGTGTTCTTCAAGTGGCCGTTCAGCATCACCGACATCGACGAGTCGCTGACCGCCGAGCTCGAGTTCTTCGACGACATGCTGTCGTGCGTGCACGAGCAGTTCAACGTCGACAAAGATTGCGTCAGCAGCGTCGGCGTCAGCGCGGGCGCGCTGTTCACCAGCCAGCTCGCCGGCCGCCGCGGCGACCGACTGGCATCCTTCATGTCGATGTCGGGCGGCACCGGCGGCAACGTGGTCAAGAACTGGAAGGCCCCGGAGCACAAGCTGCCGGGCATGGTGCTATGGGGCGGGCCCGGCGACTTCTGCATCGCTGTCGACTTCGAGGACACCTCGAAGGACCTCGAGATGCACATGGTCGCGGGCGGGCACTTCGTGCTCGAGTGCATCCACAACTGCAACCATTCGACGCCGCCGTTCGAGGTGCCGGAGGGTATGACGGCCTTCGCGCCGCTCTGGGACTTCTTGCGCGACCATCCGTTCTGGTTGAAGGCGGGGGAGTCGCCTTACATTACGGAGGGGATGCCTCTGAGCATGCCCACGTGGTGTGCGGTCGGGGCGGGCAATGCGATCCCGCCGCCAGGGGTCTGTGATCAGAACGAGTGCTCCTGAGCTTCAGCGCGTCATGACATAGGGCGCGTTTGAAGGTCGCGGTCGCACGAGCGGTCGCGTCTATCAGTCGGTCCAGGTGGCGAGGAAGACGTTGGTGTCGCCTTCTTTGACGGCGCCGCGGTTGGAGGCGAAGACGAGGGTCTTGCCGTCGCGGGTGAACATCGGGAAGCCGTCGAAGCTCGGGTTGAAGGTCACCTGCTCCTGGGCGCTGCCGTCGTCGTTGATCAGATAGAGGTCGAAGTCTCTGCCCTTGGGGTCGGACTGGTTCGAGCTGAAGATGATGCGCTTGCCGTCGGGGTGGAAGAACGGGGCGAAGTTGGCCTTGCCGTTGCGGGTGATCTGTCGCGACTCCGTGCCGTCGGCGTTCATCACGAACAGCTCGAGGCGGGTCGGGCGGACCAGGTGGTCCTTGATAATTTCGTCGTACTTGGCGAGCTCCTCGGCGCCCTCGGGGTGGTTGGCGCGGTAGACGATGCGCTCGCCGTCGGGTGAGAAGAACGCGCCGCCGTCGTAGCCGCGGGCGTTGGTCAGGCGGGTCAGGCCGGTGCCGTCGGTCTTGATCAGGTACAGCTCCGGGTCGCCGTCGCGCGTCGAGGTGAAGACGATGCGGTCGCCCTGCGGCGAGACCGTCGCCTCGGCGTCGTAGCCGGGTCCGGTGACCAGCGGCTGAGGGTCGCTGCCGTCGGTCCTGGCGGTGTAGATGTCGAACTCGGGGTAGAGCTTCCAGACGTAGCCGCGGCTGCGATCCGGCTCCGGCAAACAGTCGTCGGCGGCGGCGTGCGTCGAGGCGTAGAGCACCCGGTCGGCGGGCAAGAAGTACGCGCAGGTGGTCCGGCCCTTGCCGCTGCTGACCCGATGGACGGCGCCGTCGGCGAGCGTCAGGGTGTAGATCTGATCGCAGGTCGCGCCGTCTCGCGTCGACTGGAAGATCAGCTGCTTCTCGTCGGCGCTGAAGTAGGCCTCGGCGTTCTCGCCCCCGTTCGTCAGCTGGCGCAGCGAGCCGCTGAAATGCCGCTCCTGCGCCAGTGGCTGGGTCGGGTCGCTCGGCACGGCCGGGGTCGGGGTCGGGGTCGAAGTCGAAGTCGAAGTCGAAGTTGTTGCGACGGGCACGGCCGGCGGGGAACCAGGGGCTGTGGCGTCCTTGGCACCCGTGGGCTTGGTGGCGGAGGTGGGCTTCGCATCGCCGGGGGACGGGCCGCCGCAGGCGGACAGGGCGAGCAGGCAGGCGAGGGAGGCGGGGGACGGGCGGGGCATCGCGGCGCGGATGATAGCGCTGGCGCGCGTCGGTTCACAATGTCGCGGCCGGCTTTGGTATGGTGGCCCGCGATGATCGACCTCGTCCTTGAAGGCGCCGGCAAGAACGCCCTCGGCAGCGCGGTGATGCGTGAGCTCCTGCGCGGCCTCGCAGCCGCGCAGGGGGCCCCGGTGCTGCTGCGCGGCGCCGGCGACGTGTTCTCTGCGGGCCTGAATCTGGTGGAGATCGCGGGCCTCGACGACGCGGGCATGCGTGCTTACCTCGAGCTGCTCGAGCAGCTGATCAAGGCGCTCTACAGCTATCCGGGTCCGCTGGTGGTGCACGTGCACGGGCACGCGATCGCGGGCGGAGCCATCCTCGCGCTGTGCTGCGACCACCGGGTCTGCGCCGCGGATCCGCGGATCAAGTTCGGGCTCAACGAGGTCGCCCTCGGGCTGCGGTTTCCAAGATCGATCCTGCAGCTGGTGCGCCGTCGCATCGCTCCGCAGTCGCTCGACGAGGTGGTGCTCGGCGGCCACCTGTATGCGCCCGCCGACGCGCTGCGCGTCGGCTTCGTCGATGAGCTCGGCGACCTCGACCGCGCCCGCGAGCGCCTGGCGGTGCTCGCCCGTCATCCCGCGGACATCTATGCGGCGACCAAGGTGGAGCTGCGCGCCGGGGTGCTCGTCGAGGACGAGGCGCTGCGCCGGGCCTTTATCGATGAGGCGCTGCCGGTCTGGACCGCCCCGGCGCTCAAGCAGCGGCTGCTCGGCTTCCTCAAGAAGACGCCGCGCACCTGAAGCCGTGCTCGTCGGTTGCGCCGGGCTCGCCCGCTGGATCGCCGGCGGGTGACGCTCGGACGAGCCGACGCTCAGCTCAGGTACTTGATCAGCAGGAAGCCGCCGACCAGCAGCAGGGTGCCGACAATGGTGACGATGTTGAAATTGTCGTCGATCCAATGTTTTGCGCGCGGGCCGAGCGCGCGGATGAGGAGCGCGA
Organism: Nannocystis sp.; assembly: GCF_013812955.1. Lineage (GTDB taxonomy): Bacteria > Myxococcota_A > Polyangia > Nannocystales > Nannocystaceae > Nannocystis. Next base: position 7,939 of record NZ_JACCSO010000110.1, read on the forward strand.
CCAGGAAGAAGCGGGCGCCGCGGCCGACGATGCTGGCGCCGGTGAAGCCGAGCAGATTGAGCTTGGCGACCCCGGCCGCGATCGTGAACACCTTGTAGGGGATCGGCGTGAACGCGGCGATGAAGATGGCGAGCTCGCCGTATTCGTTGAACCTGCCGGTGACGACATTGAAGGTCGCCTGGGAGAATACCCGGGGGATCAAGTAGGGCTGGAAGGTCGCCCACAGCGCGTAGCCGATGAAGTAGCCCAACAGTCCGCCGAGCACCGAGCCGAGGGTGCACCAGGCGGCGAAGCGAAAGCAGCGGGCGGGCACCGACAGCGCGAGCGCGATCAGCAGCACGTCGGGCGGGATCGGGAAGAAGCTCGACTCCATGAAGGCGAGCACGAACAGCGCCGGCACGGCATATGGGCTGTCGGCCCACGACAGCACCCAGTGGTAGATCCGGCGGATCGGGTTGCGTGAGCGGGGGGGCGGCGCGGCGGTCATGGCCGGCTCGGCGGCGATCGCAGGCTCCGCGGCGATTGCAGGCTCCGCGGCGATTGCGGGCGCGAGAGGGGCATGCGCGGGCGGGCTCGCCGGGTCGGTCACGGCCGGGAAGCTAACACTAAGCCCCGGCCCCGGGAAGGCCGTGCGCGGCGTCGAACGCGAGCGCCTCCTCGTACTCTTGCGGGGTGTTGCAGGTGCGCACGACCTTGGCGTCGGGCAGGCCGCTGGTGTCCAGCCAGCGCGCGCCGATGCGGTCGAACATGAAGAGCGGACGGCTGCCGCCCTTGGCCAGCACTTCGCGCGCCGCGGCGTGGGCCGCCGCGACCCGGACGGCGCTGGCGAGCGGATGGGGATAGTGGCGGTCGGTGGACTCGCCGGAGGCCGGCGCGTCGACCGGCAAGATGCCCGCAAGGCCAGGTTCGGCGACGAGGCTGTCGAGGAGCAGGCGCAGGTAGTCGGGGGTCAGGAACAGGTTGTCGCAGGCGCCGAGGTAGGCGATGTCCGTTTGATGGGCCGCGAGCACGCCGAGGCCGGTGAACAGGCCGACCAGGGGGCCGCCTTGTTCGAACTCGGTGGGGTCGTCGACGCGGACGGCGGAGGGGTGGAGCGGCGGGAACTCCATGCCGGGCACGCCGACGACGACGATGGGGTGGTTGCAGACGGAGGCGACGACGTCGACGATGTGGGTGAGCAGCGGCTTACCGCGCCACGGCAGCCAGGCCTTGGGCTGGCCCATGCGCGAGGACTTGCCGCCCGCGAGGATCACGGCGCCGAAGGTGGGAGGGGAGGGTGCGTCGGTCACGGGGCCTCGGGCACGCGAGGATCGCAGCGCGCGGGCCGGTGAGCAAGGGCCGGCGGGCCGCAGCGAAGGTGGCGCCGCGCTCGCGGCCGATCCGCGTATCGGTTCAACTCGGGAGCCACGCGCCGGTGTGCGGGTCCACCGTCGCGCGAAACAGCGACGCGAGGCAGCGTCGATCGTCGGCGTCGGCGACCAGCCACACGTGCAGGCGCTCGCCCTCGAGCTCGGCGTGCACGCCCTCGAGCTTGCCGGCGTCGGGGAGGTCGCGCAGCCACAGCAGGCGGCCATCCGCGGCCATCCGGCCGATCGCGGCGCCGGTGACGAGGCCGTCGTTGTAGGTGTCCGCGCTGGCCTCGGCCGCGGCGACGAACACCAGCGAGCCGTCCGGCAGCGGCGAGGCGTCGGTGAAGCCGAGCGGCGTGCCGCCGCGGTCGCCGAGCTCGATGATGCGGATCGAGCGCAGCAGCTCGGGGCCCCACGGCGCACGCGCGTCGCTGGCCCGCATCGCGGCGGCCAGATCGAGCTCGACGATCGCCCCGTGGTTGCCCGGTCCGTTACCGCGCTGGAACAGCAGCAGCGCGTCTCCGCGCACGGCCGCGCCCTCGAGGTTGAGCGCCGGAAATCCGCCCGCGAGCCGCGCGTACAGCGGCGCCAGGTCGAGGATCGTGACTGTCCCTCGGGACATGTCCCCATCGACAGGAAGTAAGAGACAGGCGCGCTGGCGGGCCGGGGTCGAGCCGGAGCCGAGCGCGAGCAGGCCGTCGCCAGGCCAGCGGCACAGCGCCTCGAGGTCGGGCTTGGCGGCCTTGCGCTCGGCCGGCGTCGCGGGCAACACCCCCGGCAGCAGCGGGATGGTGAAGGCCTCACCGCGGTCGGGCACGGCGAGCAGCCCGAGCTCGTCGTCGGCGACCACATAAAAAGTGTCGCCGCGCCGGACCAGGCCGCTGGCGGCGGAGACGTCGAGCGTGCGCAGGCGCTGGAGGCTCACCCGGCGAGTCTACGCCGATCGCCGGCGGCCGGGTTGTGGACAGCCGACGACGCTCGCAGGCGCCCCTCGTTGGTTCAGGCGGCGAAGCCGGCGGCGTGCAGGCGGGCCCGCAGCCCGGGGTCGGCG
>NZ_JACCSO010000335.1 GCF_013812955.1 Nannocystis sp.
GTCGTAGCTCGGCGCGCCGAGCACCAGCGCCTCCGGGCGCGCCCTCGCGGCCGCCAGGAACCGCGGGATGTCCTCCAGCATGTGCTGCCCGTCCGCGTCGACCTGTAGCGCGTGCGTGTAGCCGAGCCCGTGGGCGAATCTAAAGCCGGTCTTGACCGCCGCCCCCTTGCCGCCGTTTTTTGCGCGACGGGTCACCTGGGCCAGGCCCGCGGCGCCCACGGCCGCGACCGCGACCGCGCCCTCGGCCGCGCTGCCGTCGTCGACGACCACCACGTCCGGCAGGAACGCCCGCACCCGCTCGACCACCGCCCGCACCGTGCGCGGGTTGTCGAAGGTGGGGATCAGCGCGCAGGGGCGGAAGCTCTCAGACACATGTCCCTCCGGACATGTCCGAAAGCTCAGCCTCACAGGCCGCGCGGCTCAGCGGCGCCAGCGGGAACTCACCGGCGTAGTCCAGCAGGCCCGCGCTGCAGGCCTCACCGGCGCGCTGCCCCTCGCCGGCGCGGAGGATCGTGAAGCTGACGCGCCGGCGGGCCACGTCGATCTGCAGCTGCAGCTCGAGCTCGTCGCCCGGGGCGATCGTGCGCCGAAACTTGAGCCGCGAGATCGCGCGCGGCTCGTCGAGCTCCGGGTGCAGCGCCCGCACCCGCGCGAGCACCAGCGCCACCACCTGGGCGACCCCCGGCAGCACCGGGAAGCCGGCGAAGTGGCCGCGAAAAAACGCCAGGTCGAGCGGCACCTGGACGCTGAAGCGGTGCAGGTCACCGGTCCGGCTGTGATCGCGGATCACGAACTCCGTGCGCGGGGGCCCGTCCTTGCCGCCGCTGCGGTCGAACAGGGCGATCAGGCTGGCGCGGGTGAGCTTGCCGCTCGGCTCGCGAGGCAGCCGCGTCACGACCTTGATCCGCCGCGGCACGACCACCGGGTCGAACCACTGCAACAGGCCGTGGCGCACCCGCGAGATCACCTCGGCCGGGTCGAGGTTCGGGTCGCGGGACACCACCGCGGCGACGATCTCCTGGCCGCGCGGACCGGGTGCGACCACCGCCGCGACCGCCGCGTCGGCCAGCCCCGGCTGGGCCAGCAGGCGCGGCTCGACCTCGGCCAGCGCGCCCCGCTTGCCGCCGATCTTGAGCACCCCGTCGCGGCGCCCGAGCAGGCGAAATTCCCCGTGCTCGCCGCGCTCGATCTGGTCGGCGCACACGAACGGCACCGCCGCGTCGGGCGGCAAGAACGGCGAGCGCAGCAGCAGCCGCCCGCTCGCATCGGCGTCGACCAGCACCCCCGGCAGTGGTTGCCAGGCTGGCGCTTCGGACATGTCCTCGGGGTCATGTTCGTCGTGAAGCGATCGCGGCAGATGCCGCCGCCAGGCGATGCCCCCGGTCTCCGACGCCCCGTAGATCTCGGTCACCGCGAGGCCGAGCTGGTCGCCGAGGGCCGCCGCCGTCTCGGCCGGCAGCGCCGCGCCCGACGAGAACACCTGCCACAGCGGCGGCAGCTCGCCGGGGTCCAGCACCGTCAGGCTGCGCAGGTGGATCGGCACGCTGACCAGCACGTCCGCGCCGTGGCGCCGGGCCGTCGCCGCGACCGTCTCCGCGTGCAGCGGCGTATCGCGCACGAAGCTCGCCCCGGCCGCCAGCGGCATCAGCACGCTGAACAGCAGCCCGTAGAGGTGATGCGGCGGCACCGTGGCGATCACGCGCCGGCCGGCCTCGACCCCGAAGCAGCGGGCCAGCGCCGCCGCCTCGCCGAGCAGCTGCGCCGCGGTCTTCGGGCACGGCTGATGGGCGCCGGTGCTGCCCGACGTGTAGACCGTGGCCAGCACGCGGGCCCCGTCGATCGCCGCCAGGCCTGGCGTCTCCGGGCCGAGCTCCGGCGCCGCGGCGATCCACGGCCGCAGATCCGACGGGTCGGCGGCATCGGTGTCGTGCAGCAGCGCGACCACGCCGGGGCGCCGTCGCAGCTCACGCACGGTCTCCGGGGCGCTGTTGGGCGGCAGGGCGACCGCGTGCCCGCGCTCCCAGGCCGCCAGCACCGCGACGGCGACGTGATAACGATCGCCGCAGACCACCAGCACCTCGCTACCGGGCCGCGCGGGCGGAAGTTGGGCGCACACCGCGAGCACGTCGCGCAGCAGGTCGGCGCCCGTGCACGCGCCTTCGCCCCCGAGCGCGACGATCTGCTCGGCCGCATGCGCCACCGGGCGAAAGCTCGAAGAGGACGGGTCGTGGACGGGGGCGTTCATGCACGGGGGAGGGGCGAAGGAGACGCGGGTGAAGGAGACGCGGGCGAAGGAGCAGCCGAGGGAGATGCGGGGCCAGGGACCACGGTCGAGCGGGGCGTCAGCAGACGGGCGAGCAGGCGTTCGGGCAGCGAGTCGCCGAAGCGGAGGAAGGTCCGCTTGCGGACGATGTACTCGATCGTGAAGCCGAGCCCGACCAGGATATACGCCAAAACTCCGGTGTACAGCGCCCACCAGGCCAGCGGCGCCGCCACGGCCAGGACAGCGCAGACGCCTGCGTTTGCGACGAAGAACCAGCACCACGCGCGGGTCACCTGGCGACAATAGTCGCGTTCACCGTCGGGCAGCCCGGGGTCCTGCATCCGCGCGTAGCGCTCGACCAGCGACACCGGCGTGCGCAGCGACGCGGCGAAGTTGGCGAGCAGGGTCAGGTTGACGAGCACCGGCAGGGCCAGGAAAAATCGCGGCTCTCCGAGGGCCGCGCCGGCGCCGACCAGCAGCGCCAGCGACAGCGGCAGCCGCAGCACCGCGCGGCGCTGCTCGGGCGGCGCGGCGGCCAGGCGAAGGGCCAGATTCGGCACCAGGAGGCCGAGCATGACCAGGCCGAGGGTGCGCGGCTCGAGGTGGGTGATGCCCAGGTAGAGCGCCGCCGGATAGCCGACCACCAGCAGCGTACGCAGCACCGCGAGCAGTACCCGGAAGATCCGCATGGGGTGAAGTCGGTCGGGCGCCGTCGGGGTGCGGTCGGGTGCAGCCGGGACGGCTGGCGTCAGGCCGGGGCGCCCTGCTGCTCGTGGATGAAGGCCGCCAGGTTGTGCACGGACGCGAAGATGTGCCGGTTCTGGGCGTCGTCGGCCTTGGTCTTGACCCCGTAGCGCTTGTTGATCGCCATCGCCATCTCGAGCACGTCGATCGAGTCGAGGCCGAGGCCTTCGACCAGCAGCGGGGCCTGCTCATCGATGTCCTCGGGCCTCATGTCCTGCAACATGAGCGCCTCGATGATGAGCTCTTTGATCTCGCGGACAAGCTCGGCCGGCGGGGCCTTTTCGGTCGACATGGGAGCGGCATCCTAAGGGTAAGTCCCCGGAACGACAAGCCGCGCGCAGACGCGCCTGCGAACAGGGCGAGCTTTCCTCCAGCCCGGCCAGGGTCTACCCTCCGCGCCGCCATGACTGAAGCAAACAACCCCCGCGTCGTCGTCGTCACCGGCGGCGGCAATGGCATCGGCCGCGCCACCGCCACGCTCTTCGCCCAGCACGGCTACGCCGTCGCGGTCTGGGACACCTCCGAGGCCGCCGGCACCGAGACCGTGCAGGCGATCGCCGCCGCGGGCGGGGTCGCCGTGTTTCATCGCGTCGACGTGAGCAAGGCCGCCAGCGCCGTCGAGGCCGCCACCGCCGTCCGCGCTCGCTTCGGCCGCATCGACGCGCTGATCAACAACGCCGGGATCGTGCGCGACGCCCAGCTGGTCAAGGTCCGCGAGGGCAAGGTGATCGCCCAGATGAGCGAGGAGCAATTCGACGCCGTGATCCAGGTCAACCTGAAGGGCGTCTTCAATTGCACCCAATCCGTCGTGCCCTTCATGATCGAGCAGCGTTACGGCCGCATCGTCAGCACCTCCTCCGTCGTCGGCCTCTACGGTAACTTCGGCCAGACCAATTACGTCGCGGCCAAGGCCGGCGTGATCGGCATGACCAAGGTGTGGGCCCGCGAACTCGGCAAATATGGCATCACCGCCAACGCCGTCGCCCCCGGCTTCATCGCCACCGAAATGGTCAAGAGCATCCCCGAGAAGGTCATGCAGAGCATGATCGACCACACCCCGGTCGGCCGCGTCGGCCAGCCCGACGACATCGCCCGCGCCTACCTGTTCCTCGCCGACGAGCGCTCGAGCTTCATCAATGGCGCGGTGCTCAGCGTCGACGGCGGCTCGGTCACCGGCACCTGAACTCACATATCCAGCGGGCTCATGTCATAACATAGCGAGAACCAGGGGGGGTTTCCCTCACCTGCACATGCACGCGTCCCCATCGCCCCGGGTGGGCGACGCCTGCCGCGACGCCGGACGTGACACCTGACTCACGCGGGCGCAGCACGCGGATGGCCCCCGCCCTCACGGGGGCGGAACCGCCGCGTGCGCAGACCCTCCCTGACATTGCGGTGGGTCGGGGAATTGACTAGGGTTGTCGGCCGTGATCGACGAAGACGAACGCTGGGTACCCGGGCTGCTCCGCGAGCACGGCTACCGCGGCTTACAGCGCCAGCATGGATGGCACGAATGTTTGCTCTGGCGCGAAGATGAGCGCTGGGTCGGGCATGGTGAGGACCCCGCGTCGGCCCTCGCGCACGTGCTCGCCCAGATGTTCCCCTCCGCCGCTGCACGCGCCCTGTGGGACGCCGCCAGCGCCGGGCAGACGAGCGCCGCCGCCGCCGCCGCCGCATCGACCGAGCCCGACCCGGCCGCCCCGACCACCGCCACGCCCGAGC
>NZ_JACCSO010000363.1 GCF_013812955.1 Nannocystis sp.
GCGTACTCGCCCTCCGCCATCATGCGCGCCGAGAAGCGCGCGACCTGCCGCGCCGTCGATGGCACCCGCTTCACGCCCTCCGACACCGCCCAGAAGATGCCCGTCTCGAGCACCTTGTCGACCATCACCCGCTTGAACCAGCCGCGCGGCCGCGCCTGCGGGGCCACGTCCAGCGCCTTGGTGGCGACCACGTCGCTGTAGGGGAACCACCAGAACTCGTAGTGGCGGTGGCGCCGGCAGTTGTCCTCGAACTCCGAGAGACATGCCTCGAGGGACATGTTCTTACGGACATCACGCAGCACGTAGGCGGCCTCGAGCTGGAGGCGGATGCGGGCGAGCACGCCGAGGCTGCCGAGCGAGACCTGGGCGGCCTTGAAGATCTCGGGCTCGCGGGTGGGCGAGCAGACGATCAGCTCGCCGGTGGCGGTGACGAGCGTGAGCGCGTTGACCTGGGTCGACAGGCAGCCGTAGCCGGCGCCGGTGCCGTGGGTGCCGGTCGACACCGCACCCGCGAGCGCCTGGGCGTCGATGTCGCCCTGGTTGGCGAGCGCGAGCCCGTACTCGGCCAGCATGTCGCCGAGCACGTTGATCGGCGTGCCGGCGAACACGGTGGCGCAGCGACCCTCGCGGTCGACCTCGGCGAGGCCGCGCAGGCGGTCCAGCGAGAGCATGGTCTGGTCGGTCGGGACCACCGGCGAGAATGAATGTCCGCTGCCCGCGACCCGCAGCTTGGCCCCGCGCGCCGCGGTGTCACGGACCGCGGCGATCAGGGCGTCGATGTTGTCCGGCTTGACGACGCGCTCCGGCGTCGCGCGGACGGTGCCCGACCAGTTGGTCCATTTCGGCTTGCGTCCGAACACGTGGCGACGATGGTAACAGTCGGCACGCGCGGACCCAAGCGTCTGCCGCGCGCGGTCTCACACGAAGGCGAAGCCGTCGCCGCGGTAGGTCGGCACGCGCTCCTTGCCGCCGCCCGGCAGCAGCAGCAGCAGCTCATTCACGTGCTCGCACAGCTCGCCGGCCTTGGCGTGACGGAAGCACACCGGGTCACCGAGCTCGAGCTTCTCGGGTCCGGCGTAAAGGATCGGGGTCTGGACCTCGCCTGCGCCCTCGGAGGGCAGCAGTCGGGCGCCGGCCGGCAGATACGGCTGCGGCAGGCGATCGACGCCGGCCGGGCCCGAGGCGATCCAGCCGCCCCCGAAGCAGGTGTAGATCCCAGGGTCCGGGCGGCGCACGATCGGCAGCGCAAAACCAGCGGCGAAGCGCGGCTTGAAGTTCGCGTAACCGTCGAAGAGCAGCGGCCCGTACAAGCCCGAGCCGGCGGCCAGCTCGGTGACGACCGCGTCCTCACGGGTCGACTCGAGGCTGCCGGTGCCGCCACCATTGACGAAGCGCAGCGCGTGACCCCCCAGTTGCAGGGCCCGGACCACCGCGCCACGGCGGGCCCGCAGCTCGAACTGCGAGCGGCGCTTGAGCGCGCGGATGGCCACGCCGCGGATCGTCTGGCCGGGGCCGCTGTCCTGCAGGCCGGCGATCTGGGCCTCGTAGCCCATCAGCCCGTCGAGGCGCAGGCCGGGGCTGCGGGCGATCGTATCGGCCAGGGCGACGGCGTCGGCGACGGCTCGCACCGGCGAGCGGCGGATCCCGAAGTGCAGGCCGGGGAAGCGGGTCGACATGTCGAGGTCGATCGCCACCGCGAGCTCGACCTGATGCTCGGCCGCGGCGGCGACCAGCGGCCGCAGCTGCTCCGCATCGTCGACCATCAGGCAGATCTGCCCGCCGCGCGCGACCTGGGCGCAGACCAGCGCGAGGTCGTGGGCGTCGACGGTCGGATACGCAACAACCAGATCTTTAAAACCAAACGCGGCGAGGTGCGCGGCCTCGCCGGCGCTGAAGCAGAGCACGCCCTGAAACAGCGGGTCGGTGGCCATCACCCGGCGCATCAGTTCGCGGCAGCGGATCGACTTCGAGGCCAGGCGGATCGGCTTGCCGCCGCAGCGCGCGATCAGGTTCGCGGCGTTGGCCAGCAACAGCTCGACGTCGACGTACGCCAGCGGCAAGTGCTCGCCGCGCAGACGCTCCCGATAGTCGGCGTAGCGCGGCAGCGAAGGACCGGCAGCGGACGACCGCGTGGTGGAAGACCCGGAGAACGACACGCCATCTTCCTAGCGTACTTTTGCGATCCCGGGTGACCGCGGCCGCGAGTCCCGCAGCCCCGCGGCCTCGCAGCGCCGCGGCCTCGCAGCGCCGCGGCCTCGGGTGACCTCAGGTGCCGGTCTCGTCGACCTCGGGCCGCGCCTTGGGCTTGCGCCCGCGCTTGGCCGGCAGCCGCACCGAGCCTTCACCCTCGGCGGCGACCTCGAGCTTGCGCCGCTTGGGGGCCGGCTCGCTGCCGACGTGCAAGCTCGACAGGCGGTTGAGCAGGGCCGCGTCCTCGGCGGCGTAGACCCGGGCGTAGGCGAGGCCGAGCTCGGCGGCGCGGACCAGCTTGGTCTGGGCGTCGCTCAGGATGGACTGGGCCTCGTCGAGCTGCTGGCGCAGGGTCTCGACGCGCTGGCCCTCGCTCTCGACCTGGGCGGCGAGGTCGTGAAGGACGGTACGGTCGACCCCTGGGAACTGGACCTCGGCGAGCTCACGCTCGAAGACATCGAGCAGCTCGCGGAGCGCCGGGGCCAGGGGGTCACTGCGGGATTCGGCGGGTGTCGTCGGCATGGTCTGAATTGGCGTTCAGTACCTGCCACAGCCGATCCGCCCGGTCAAGGGCGAAGCCGCGCCCGCTCGCCGCAAAGGCCCGATGTGCGTCGATCGCGGATCAGGACGCTTCAGGGTCCTTAAAAAGGCGCGGGGTCCGCCTGTCCTTCAGGACAGGTCGGACCCCGCGGTGAGCCGACGATGACGGCGGTCAGTCGTTGAGGCGCACGTACTCGAACTCGACCGGGCGCCCCTCGATGCCCTTGTTCGGCGGGGCGATCCAGTTGGCGAACTTCCCGGGCTCGTAGACCGGCTTCATGATCGACAGCAGGTACTCGTTGTCGGCGGGGGTCAGCAGCCAGTTGCGCTGGTTGGCCTCGAAGCGGCTGCGGTCGAGCAGGTTGCCCTGCGGGTCGAAGCAGTGGTCGGCGTAGATGCCCTGGTGGCGGTGGAAGCGGCGGCTCGGCAGCGTCAGGCGGGTCGGCGAGCCCGACTCCTCGAGCGTGCGGTTCCACTTGCGAAGCGCGCGCTCGCAGTCGGTGACGTAGCTGTCGCGCAGGACCTCGTTCATCGCGTTGCGCAGCGGCACGTCGCGCTCGCCGAGGTGGCCGTTCTCGACCACCGGCAGGCGATAGGTCGCGCCCATCGCCTTGTGCTCCTCGTAGCGGTCCTCGCGGTAGCGGCCCTTGAGGCCGGTGGCGAAGAAGTCCGCGGCGTTGCTCGAGATCTCGCCGCCGAACAGGTCCAGGCTGTACGTGAACCAGTAGTTGATCGTGCGCTGGATGAGGTCGAAGTCGATGCCGCCCGCGCGGCGGATGTCGCCGTCCGGGTCCAGCTTCTCCAGCTCCGCCGAGCGCTTGATGATGCGGTCCATGCCGGTCTCGCCGACGAAGAGGTGGTGCGCCTCCTCCGTCAACATGAACTCGGTCGTGCGCGACAGCGGGTCGAAGCCGCTGTGCGACAGCGCGGCCAGCTGGTACTTGCCGTCGCGGTCGGTGAACATCGTGAACGCGAAGAAGCTCAGCCAGTGGTCACACGGCTGGTTGAACGCGCCGAGGATGCGCGGCTTGTCCGGGTCCCCGCTGCGCCGCTGCAGCAGCTCCTCGGCCTCGTCGCGGCCGTCGCGGCCGAAGTACTTGTGCAGCAGGTAGACCATCGCCCACAGGTGCCGGCCCTCCTCGACGTTGACCTGGAACAGGTTACGCATGTCGTAGAGGCTGGGCGCGGTGTGGCCGAGCAGGCGCTGCTGCTCGACGCTGGCCGGCTCGGTGTCGGCCTGGGTGACGATGATGCGGCGCAGGGCGTTGCGGTGCTCGCCCGGGACCTCGTGCCAGGCGGGCTTGCCGACCTCGTCGCCGCAGCGGATGGTGGATTCGCCCTCGCGGGGGTTCAGGAAGATGCCCCAACGGTAGTCGGGCATCTTGACGTGCTCGTAGTGGGCCCAGCCGTCGCTGTCGACGGACACTGCGGTGCGCAGGAAGACCGGCTTGTCGGCGAAGTCGGAGGGGCCCATGTCGTTCCACCACTCGAGGTAGCTGGGGAGCCAGCTCTCGAGGGCGCGCTTGAGCTTGACGTCGTCCGACAGGCCGACGTTGTTGGGGATCTTCGAGTTGAGGTCGACGGTGGTGCTGACCATGACTGCTTTCGTTCTCCTGCCGGACTAACTAGACGCGGTTCCAGTCGAAATGAGGCCGCTGGGGCTTGCCGTAGAGGCTGAGCGCTCCCTCGGGGCCGGTGGCGTTGGGGCGGATGAAGATCCAGTTCTGCCAGGCGGTCAGCCGGGCGAAGATCTTGCTGGTCTCGTTCTCGTGGCCGACGAAGCGCAGGTTCGCCTCCATGCCGGTGAGCGCGTCCGGCGAGAGGCTCGAGCGCTCCTCGATCGCCATCCGCGTGTCGTCGGCCCAGTCGATGCCGTCGAGACGCACGGTCACCAGACCCGCGTCGTCGGCCGCCTCGGCGTCCATCAACCCGCGCTGGCCGACCAGCGCCTCGAACTTGTCGGGCTCGCCGTACAGCCGCGCCGCCAGCCGCGACAGGCCGTGGCTCATCGGCAGCGCGCCCTCGTTGAGCGCGCTGAGCCCGACCTGCACGGCCGGCTCGTCGAGCAGGTAGAAGCGGTCGGCCGCGAGCGCCAGCTCGAGCAGGCAGCCCGCGAAGGCCGGCATGCCGTTGCCGACGACGTCGCCGAGCGCGAAGAACGAGCGGCTGGTGAGGTCGAGGCGCCGCAGCACGCGGGCCATGTGGCGCAGCACCTCGTTGACGAACCAGTGCTCGCGGCTGGCCGCCAGCGCGGCGTCGTGGGCGAGCACCTGGGCGGGGTCACCCTCGGTGCGCAGCAGCACGAGGCCGATGTCGAGGTGGTTGGTGCGCAGCTGCAGCAGGGCGTCGTCGAGCTCGCGGAAGGCCCGCAGCGCCCACAGCTGATCGCCGGCGGCATGAATGGCCTCGTCGCCGGCGGTGACGACCGCGACATCGGCGGCGCTCGGACCCCGCACCAGGATCTGCGCGGTGCGGGCCTCGCGGTCCCAGCTGAGCTCGACGTGGCGATAGAGGCGGGCGTGGGCGGCGAGCTCGGGGGTGATCGGGCCGAGGGTAACGCCGCGGCGCTCACCCGGCAGCAGCTTGATCGGGGCCGCGGCGATCGCCTGGGCGCGCTTCATCACCTCCTGCTCGAACTTGCTGCGCGCGAACACGCCGTCGACCAGGTTCCAGTCCTTGGCCCGCTTGCCGCGCATGCCCTCGGCGGTGGTCGAGAACACGTCGGCGCGGTCGCGCCGGACCTTGCGCTTGTCGACCAGGCGGGTGAGGCCGCCGGTGCCGGGCAGCACGCCGAGCAGCGGGACCTCGGGCAGGCTGACCGCCGAATTGCCGTCGTCCTGCAGATAGATCTCTTTGCAGGCGAGGGCGAGCTCGTAGCCGCCGCCGGCGCAGGTGCCGTTGGCCGCGGCGATGTAGATCTGGTCGCTGAAGGCGGTCGCGTCCTCCATCTCGCAGCGGGTCTCGTTGGTGAACTTGCAGAAGTTCACCTTCCACGCGTGCGTCGACATGCCGAGCATGTGGATGTTGGCGCCGGCGCAAAAGACGTTGTCGGTGCCCGAGGACAGCACGACCACGCGGACCTCGGGATGCTCGAAGCGCAGGCGACGGACCACGTCGGCGAGCTCGATGTCGACCCCCAGGTCGTAGCTGTTGAGCTTCAGCTCGTAGCCCGGGCGCAGCCCGCCAGCCGGGTCCACCGCCATCTTCAGGCGTGCGATCGGGCCGTCGAAGCTCACCTGCCAGTGGCGGTAACGGCTCGGATCAGTCTCGAATTCGACGGGCGGTTGCTGCTGCGGAGCGCTGTCCATCACATCGAAAACTTAGCAGTGACCCCCGAATTCCGAGCGCCACACGCCGCTGCGAGGCCGTGTGGCTCCACACGGAATTCAACGCATGTCATCGCGGCGCATGAGGATGCGACCTACGCAGGACTCACGCACCCGAGATGAAGCGCGGCGCAGCGATGTGCATGCGAGCCGCGAGCCGGCCCACGCATGCGTGCGGGCCCACACGATGGCCACACTTCGAGAGGACCGACAGTGCCGTTCAAACGATGTTCCCCGGGCTTCTCTGGCCGCCGCCGGCCGCGCCTGCTCGGATGTTTTCAGCGCCGGTGAAGGGCGCCGCATGCGGGTCGCGACGTCGCGATGCAGATCTGTACGGACGGCTCACGCCGGGCGCGTGCAGGCGACCCGCGAGCGAAAGGACGTCGTTGACGCGAGGCATTGATGCGGCGCAGGACCCGTGTGCATCCGCACGATTTGTCGCACGACGCCGAACGCCTCGCCTGTGCCTTGGGACAGGCGCGATGCGGAGCGAGGACGCGCGTGCTAGACCCCGAAACATGGCCTGGCTGCGCGGTCTCCTCTTCGATCTCGATGGTGTGCTGATCGACTCGCTGACCTCGATCGCGGGCTGCATGAACTACGCGCTGGTGGCCATGGATCGGCCGCCGCTGACGTTGGAGGAGGTGCGCCCGCTGGTCGGTCCGCCGCTCGAGGACAGCGCGCCGCGCCTGCTCGGCAGCTCGGACCCGGCGCAGTTCGAGGTCTTCGCCGCGCTGTACCGCCGCCGCTACGCCGAGACCTGCGTCGAGGAGAGCACGCCGGCGCCGGGCCTGCAGGCCGTGCTGGCGACGCTGTCGGAGCGCTGGCCGCTGGCGGTGGCGACCAACAAGCCGGAGGTGTTCGCGCTGCAGATCCTCGCGGGCCTCGGGGTGGCCCGGCACTTCGAACGCGGCGGCGTCCACGGGCGTTCGTTCGCGCTCGACCATGGCGGCAAGGCCGAGGTGATCGCGCGCGCGATGCGGGTCATCGGCGGCCCCGAGGGCCTGGTGATGATCGGCGACCGCGAACACGACGTGCTCGGCGCGGCGGTCCACGGCGTGCCGACCATCGGCGTGCTGCACGGCATGGGCTCGCGCGCCGAGCTCGAGGCCGCGGGGGCGCGATGGCTCGCGGCGGACCTGCTGGCGCTGCCGGACCTGCTGGCGCGCATCGATGATGACTCGCGGCGCGGCTCGCTGTAGTCCTGTCCTCGGGGACAGGTTCATCGTGGCGGGTCGGGACGGCGGTTCGTGATCAGCTGTCCTCGGGGACAGGCTCGCTACCGGGCTCGCTACCGGGCTCGCTACCGGGCTCGCCCAGGCGCTCGAGCCAGGCGACCAGCTCGACGTGGGGGGTCTGCGGCAGGGTGTCGTAGGCGCGCAGGCCGAGCATCCGATAGCCGCTGGCGAGCGCCGCGAGGTCTCTTGCCAGGCCTGCCGGGCCGCAGCTCATGATGTGCAGCCGCTGCGGGGCGAGCTGCAGCAGGGCCGCGCAGACGCGGGGACCGAGGCCCTCGCGCGGGGGGTTGGCGATCACCAGGGACGGGCGCTCGGTGGTTTGCTGGCGCGCCAGAAAATCCTCGGCGCGCTCGGGCGGCAGGCCGAGCTGGGCGGCGCTCTCGGGATAGGCCTCGCAGGCGCGGACCTCCGTAAAATGTCGGCGCAGCAGCTGGGTGGTCACGCCGGGCCCGGCGTAGAGGTCGAAGGCGAGCTCGCCGGTCGGCGGCTCATCACCTGTGGGGCCGGCGACGAGGTCGTGATATGCGAGCGCGGCGACCGTGGGGTTCGGCTGCAGGAAGCCGAGCGGGCCGACCGCCAGCGGCGTGTCGGCGATCGTGAAGTTGAGCTCGGCGGCGCCGCGCAGGATGACCGGCGGCTGGCCGCGCAGGTTGTTACCGGGGCCGGGCTGCAGCGACCAGGCGATGCCGATGGGTCGTCGCAGGCGTTCGGGCAGCTCGCTGGCGGCGCGGCTGTCCTCGCGCGCGGTGACGAGGGTCAGCAGGAGTTGCTGGCCGTCGGTCTTGAACCAGGCGTAGCGCAGGTCGCCGCTGCCGCTGCGTTCATCGTAGGGCTCGATCGCCAGCGAGTCGGCGACGCGGCGCAATTCTTCCGCGGCGAGCACGATCTCCGGGTGGTCGACGCGGCAGGCGTGCATCGGCGCGAGGATGTGGCTGCCCTGCATGTAACTGCCGAGGATCAGCGCGCCGGCCTTGCCGCCGACGACGCGCTTGCTCGACCAGCGGTAGCCGAACTCCTCCGGGGCCGCGACCACGCGATCGACCTCGAGGCCGTAGTGATTCTTTAAGAGCTGCTGCTTGAGCGCGCGCTGGGCCGGGACCGCCAGCGAGAGCAGCGCGCAGCCGGTGCAGGCGATCGCGCCGGGCTTGCTTCCGCTCTTGGTCCCGGGCTCACCGCCGGGGTCGAAGTGATGCACGCAGGGCGAGGGCCGCCGCTCCGGGTGTGGTTCGAGCAGCGCGCGCAGCTCGGCGTGGGCGCGCGGGTGCTGGCGGGAGACGTGGGCGATGCGGACCTGGGCGCGCTCGCCGGGGAAGGCGCGCGGCACGTGCACGGTCACGCCTTCATGGACTGCGAGGCCCTCCCCTTCGGGACCGAGGGACGAGGCTGCGATCTCCAGGGTGTCTCCGCTGCGCACGTCCGCAACTTGCCACAAGCGCGCGCGCCGGGCCAGGTGGCAGTGTCCCGGGGGACAGGTCAGCCGGCGATCATGCCGAGGTCGGCGAGGACCTCGAAATAGCGGGGAAAGGTCTTCGCGACGCAGGCCGGGTCGCGGATCTCGACCTGGCCGGCGAGGCTGAAGGCCATCGCCATGCGGTGGTCGAGGTAGGTGTCGATCGCCACGTGCTGGTTCACCTGCGCGGGTGGGTCGATGATCAGGCCGCCGGGCAGCTCCTCGACGATCGCGCCGAGCTTGCGCAGCTCGCAGGCGCCCGCGGCCAGGCGGTCGCTCTCGTGGTGGCGCAGGACCTCGACCCCGTGGATCTCGGTGCGGCCGCGGGCGTGCAGGGCCAGCACTGCCGCGGTCAAGGTCATGTCGGGCATGTCCGTGAGGTCGAGGACGGCCCCGTGCAAACCGCCGGTGCCGGTGACCGTGGTGCTGTGCGCGTCCTGCCGGGTGGCGGCGCCCATGCGGGCGAGCACCTCGCAGAAGCGGGCGTCGCCTTGCACGCTGCTGCGGCCGAGCGCCGGGACGGTGACCCTGCCGCCGAAGATCGCCGGGAGGGCGAGCAGGTAGCTCGCGGCGGAGGCGTCGGGCTCGACGGTGTAGTCGCGCGCGCGCAGCGGCGATGGTCGGATCGCGATCGTATCAGGGCCGTGCCAGTCGGCGTCGCCGCCGAAGTCACGCAGCGCGACCAGCGTCATGTCGACGTAGGGCCGGGCCGGGGTGCCCTGCTCGAGCACGATGCGGGTCGGCGCATCGGCGAGCGCGGCGGCGAGGATCAGCGCCGAGATGAACTGCGAGCTCGGCGGTCGCTGGAGGCGGATCTCACCGCCGCGCAGGCGGGCGCCGTGGATCTCGATCGGCAGCAGGTCGTCGTGGCCGAGGCACACGATGGTCGCGCCTTGCTCGCGCAGGGCGGCCAGCAGGCCCTCCATTGGGCGCTCGCGCATGCGCGGGCTGCCGTCGACGCGGGTCACCAGGGGCGCCGCGGCGAGCACCGCGGTGAGGAAGCGGGCGGCGGTGCCGGCGGTGGCGACCTCGATCGCCCGCGTGGGCTCGGCGAGCGACTCGGGCGGGCCGCCGTTGCCCGTCAGACTGACAATGGTGTGATCGTGATTCACCGCCGGCGCGAGGCCGAAGCGCTCGAGCGCCCGCAGCATCACTTGCGTGTCCTCGGAGTCGAGGCAGCCGCGCAGGGTCGAGCGGCCGCTGGCGAGCGCGGCGAGGATCAGGGCGCGGTTGGTCAGGCTCTTGGAGCCGGGCGGCGAGAGGGTCGCGCACACCGGGCTCGCCGGTGGCCGCACGTGGATGCTCGAAGATGTCCCTTGAGACATGTCGTGGGCTCTCTAGCGGATGACCTCGAAGGGCACGCGACCGACCAGCTGGTCGTCCTCGGTGACGACGTCGATGGTCCATTGGCCGCTGATGTCGGAGGGGAGGTTGAAGGAGCGCAGGGTCGATTTCAGGCGCACGGTGCCGGGCGGGGGCTCGCCGCTGGGCTCGACCGGGCCCTGCTGGACGGCGACGCCCTCGCGGCGCCACACATGATAGAGGTTGTTGCCGCGGCCGCCGGGGATGACGACGTCGGTGAGGGCGTGCATCTCCTGGATCAGCGACTCGTGGAGCTTGCTGACCTGCATGGTCAGGCGGCCGTCGGGCAGCAGGCTGGGACCGACGGCGCCGGTGGCGATGTACATCGGGACCGGCGGGATCACGTGGCGCGCGAAGTAGGCGCCGAACACCGAGGCGGCGACGAAGCTCAGCAGGGCGAGCACCCAGGCCGGGCGCAGCAGGTTGCGGATCGGCACGTGCATCGTGAAGAACACGAGCGCGGCGATCGCCGCGGCGGCCAGCAGCGTGATCAGGGTCCGCGTGTCCGGCAGCAGGGCCGGCAACACCAGGTTCAGGCAGGCGAACAGGATGAAGAAGTAGACCGCCGAGGCCGGGACCTTCCAGCGCATCAGGAACTGGTCGAACACCACGTCGACGGTCGAGAGCACCGCCAGCAGCGCGAGCGCATAGACGAAGAAGCGGCTGCCGGAGTCGAAGGTGGCCGTCTTGTAATAAAACGGGACCAGGAAGAACAGCATGCTCTGGAACAGGTTCTTCAGCGCCAGGGTCATGACGTAGAACCGGACCTTGGACTTGGTGTCCTTGATCTTGTCCTTTTGCCCGCGGCCGGTGCCGAACAGGCGAAAGAACATCACCAGCACCAGCCAGCCGAGGCCGAGCAACACGACCATCCAGCGGGCGTTGTCGTAGCCCTTGCTGGCGTACATCACCACGAAGGCGCCGAAGGTCATCGCGTAGGCCGAGTGCAACCACCACAGCTTGCTGCCGTGACGGGCCATGAAGGCGCGGACCTTGGCGAAGCGCCTGAGCGCCGCGAGGTCCTGCTCGCTGATGCCCTCGGGCAGGCCCGACGCGGTGACCGGCGCGGAGGTCTCCGGGTCGGCGCGCGCGAGGTCGGCGGCGGCCTCTCGCAGGTCCGGACTGAGCGAGGCGACGAGGGTGCGCGGGGGCGCATCATCGGCGCCGGCAGGCGCAATGCCGGTGCCGGGGAGCGTGGTGCCGGCGGGCGTGGTGCCGGCGGGCGAAGTGCCGGTGCCGGGGAGCGTGGTGCCGGCGGGCGCAGGGCCGGTGCCGGGGAGCGTGGTGCCGGCGGGCGCAGGGCCGGCGGGCGCATTGCCGTCGGGCGCAGTTGCGAGGGTTGGGCCGGTGGGTGGACCGGGCGGAGGATCGGCGGCGGCCATGGTCGCGCTCAGAGGCCGGTGGTGGCGGAGGTGACGGAGGTGGCGGTCGTGGTGATGCCGGTGTCGGAGGAGCCGCTGGTGTCCGTCATGGTGTCGGAGGTCCAGGCGACGCGCTCGGCGGTGAAGTTGAAGTACATCCAGACGCCGTCCTTGGGGGCGGTGACGGTGTCGACGTCGGAGGTGTCGAGGTAACAGGCGCCGCCGCCGGCGAACAGGACCCAGGGCGTGAAGGGCAGGCCCTTGAGATCACCGATGACGGTCATCGCCAGATTGGAGGGCAGAAACCCGCGGATGACGCCCTGGACGAGCTTTTGCGAGGTCTCGCTCTCGAGCTGATAGGCGGCGGCGATCTGGACGTTGGAGAGCGGGAGGTCGAGCGTCGGGGCGAGGCTGAGGTTGAGCGAGGGGATCATCGCGCTGACGAAGCAGGGGCTGCGCGGCGCGTGCAAGGGCTCGTTGGTGCCGCCCATGTACAGGGGGTTCAGCGAGCCGGCGACCGGCGCAAGGCAGGTGCCGCCCTCGATGTTGTTGAAGCCGGCGGTGATGATCTTCGCCGCGGGCACGTCCTTGTCGGTGCAGTTGACGATCGTCTCGCCGGGCACACACACCGCCGGCACGACGTCCAGCACCGTGTCGCGGTCGACCCGGGGGTCGAGCGGGTGCAGCACCAGCGTGGTGTTGGTGTCGAACTGGACGATGTTCTCGGCGAAGAACGAGTTGTAGTTGGCGGTCGAGTCGCGACACTCCACCGTGTCGCCGCTGTACGTGTGCGGGTCGACGAGCGTCAACGCGATGATGCGAAACGCGGCCGTGGCGTTCGGGTCGACGAGGCGGTCGAAGAAGTCGCCGCTGTAACAGGTCGCCAGTCCGAGCGAGGCCAGCGGGAGCAATGCCGCTGTGAACCGCCGGGCCCGCTGCAGGCCCGACGACGGCGCGCCTGGACGGCGCTGGGTTGAAAGCTGGGTCACGGCGGGCGGTCATCATAGCCGATCGGCGCCGACGGCCGGACGCGCGCGCCGGGAGAATCCTCCCGCCAGGCCCGCCGATGGTTGCCAGGCAAGCGGCGCTGGCCCACCATGGAGCCGTGCATTGGTTTTCGGCGAGAGGGCCGCAGAGGCGGGCATGGGTGCGGGCTGGTGCGGGCGCGACGCTGGTTCTGACGACCGCGGTCCTCACGGCCTGCCCGGGCAAGCCCCACGGCAACGAGGAAGGCACCGGAACGGGCACGAGCACGAGCACGGGCGATACCGGGGAGCCGGACGAGATCCCCGCGGTGTGCCAGCGCTGGGTCGGCTGCACCGCGGAGATCGACCCGAGCACGGCCGCGGAGATGGCGGCGAAGTACGGCGAGCACGGCAGCTGCTGGCTGCTGGACGGGGCCGAGCGGGCCGGCTGCGTCGCCTTCTGCGACAACCAGCTGCGCAGCTACGGCAAGGCGTTCCCGGAGCTGATGGCCTGCCGCTACGATGACATCGTCGGCACCGCCCAGTTCACGCTCGGCGAGGCCGTCTTCGACCCCGCGGACCCGCTGGCCGCGCCGACCTTTCGTGAGCTCGGCGACGGCGACGAGCTGACGATCGTGCGCGGCGGCCAGGGCCTGTTGATGCTGCCGCTCGGGGTGCACGGCAGCGGCTTCGAGGTCCCGGCGGACCCGCTCGACTGGGACAATGCGCGCACGCCGAGGATCGACCTGTGGATCGACATCGAGGGCTTCAACGTCGGCATCGGCGGGCACTTCACCCAGATCACGGGTTACCCGATCGGCTTCGTGCCGGTCGGCGGCGACGGCACGCTCGAGCACCTGTACATCACCGCGTTCGTGCCCGATCCGATCGCCGACCCGAGCGTGCTGTTCGGCAAGCCCGGGGTGCTGCGCGCCGAGCTGCAGACGTATCAACAGCCGACGGTGGCGCTGGAGCTGAGCTTCGTGGTGGCCTCCGAGCTGCAGGAGTTGTAGCTTCGGGGGCATGAGCGAGCGCCTGTTCATCCCCGTGCAGGTGGCGGTCGTGACCGTCTCGGACACCCGCACCCTCGAGACCGACCGTTCGGGCCAGACGATCGTCGACCTGCTGACCACGGCCGGCCACCGCGTGATCCGCCGCGACATCGTCCGCGACAACCGCGAGCAGATCCACGCGGCCCTCGCCGCGCATGTGAACGACCCGGAGGTCGATGTCGTGATCACCACCGGCGGCACCGGCGTGACCCCGCGCGACGTGACCCCCGAGGCCCTGGCCCCGCTGATCACCAAGCCCATCCCCGGCTTCGGCGAGCTGTTTCGCTGGCTCAGCTTCGCGGAGATCGGTACCTCGACGATCCAGAGCCGCGCCGAGGCGGCCCTGTGCGGCACCACCTACGTGTTCCTGCTGCCCGGCTCGACCGGCGCGGTGCGCACGGGCATGGAGAAGATCTTGCTGTCGCAGCTCGACCACCGCCACCGCCCCTGCAACTTCGTCGAGCTCCTGCCGCGCATCCACGGCGAGCGCGAGGACTGATTACGAGCGCAGCGCGAGGGCGAGCGCAGCGCGAGGGCGAGCGCAGCGCGAGGGCTGGAACTAGCTCAGGCGCTGGCCGGACACGAGGTCGTAGACCTGGCCCGGCATCGCCACGCGAAAGCCTGCGGCCTCGACGCGCTCGCGGTTTTGGTCGAGGTTGTCCTCGTGATGCATGAGCACCATCTTGTGGCGCACGCGCTCGGGGAGGAGCTCGAGCTTCTCGAAGAAGCCGTGCACCTGGCCGGGGTAGTCGACGAAGGTGCAGTCGTGGAAGAAGATGCTGGTGCGCGGCTCGAGCTCCTTGAGCATCTGCGAGTCGACGGTACAGTCGCCGCTCCACCAGGCGACGCGCTCCGAGCGAGGGTCGTCGTCGATGCGGATCTCCAGGGAGCAGGACGGCTTGCCGGGCACGTGCAGGGTCTCGCGGGCGACCAGGTCCAGGTCGTCGGTCACGAACCGCTCGGCGTGGGCCCAGGGGTTGTGGCGCGGCGGTTCGCAGCCGGCGGCGGCGATGACCTCGAAGAAGTGCTCGAGGGTGCCGGCCTTACAGTTGCCGCGGCCGTCATTGAGATAACGCAGCGACGGCGCGAGCGTCTCCCAGACCTCGGCTCGCACGGCGTTGTGGGCGATCAGTCGCGGCATGGCGCCGCCGAGCATGCCCGCGAGGTCGGCGCCGCGGCTCTCGAAGTAACGGATGAAGGCGAAGTCCTCCATGCCGTAGACGTGGTCACCGTGGACGTGGGTGACGATCTGGCCGGTGATGTCGTGCCAGACGAAGCCGGCGGCGTGCAGCTGGTCGGGGGCCTGACGGCCGCAGTCGATCAGCCAGCGTTGACCCGAGCGCAGGGTGACCATGGAACACGTGGTGCCGTAGCGCCGCGAGAATGCTCCGCCGGCGCCGAACAGGCGGAGTGTCATGGTGTGGCTGCGATTCGACACGCGAGCGGTTCAGAGGGCGGGCGGCCGGTGCGGCGCCAAAAGGAAGCTTTACAAGGTCCAGGTCGAGCCTTCGGCGGTGTCCTGGGGGGTGACGCCCAGCAAGCCTAGCTCAGCTCGCAGGCGATCGGCTTCTTTCCAGTCTTTTTTGGCCCGCGCATCCTCCCGCATCCGCAGGAGCCGCTCGACCTCGGCCACATCGAGGCGCTGGCGCGCGGCCTTGCGGTCCCGCCGCTGGCGCAGATAGGTCGCCGGATCCTCGGCAAACAGGCCCAGGTACTGCGATACGACCCCCATATCGGCCAGGAAGCGGACCAGCGTCGGGCGCCGCGCGGCGATGTCGGGCTTCTTCTTGAACTCGAGCTGGCGGTTCACTTCGCGCAGCGACTCGCTGAGCGCGGCGATGGCTGCGGCGGTGTTCAGGTCGTCGCGCAGGGCCGCGACGAAGGCCGACAACATGCCCGCGACGGCCGGCGAAACATCGTTAGGAACGCCGTCCTCCGGGTTTGGGGCGACGACTGCCAGCGCTCGCTCGCAGCGGGCGAGGGTGTCGTAGACGTAGGCGACGCGCTCGTCGGCCTCCTCGAGGCCGGGGAAGCGGACCTGGGCGCGCAGTCGCGCGAGCTCGAGCGGGGCGGCGCAGCTCGGGCAGGTGCTGCCTGGTTTTTGTTGTTCGGGGGTCAGCAGTTGGCCGCAGCCGGGGCACGGGACCTCGACGTCGAAGTTGAGTCCGGACCGGTAATGGACGCCGAGGAGGAAGTAGCGGAGGGCTTCGGGGAGGTAGAGGGCGAGGACTTCGCGGATGGTGAAGAAGTTGCCGAGGCTCTTGGACATCTTCTCGCCGGCGAAGTCGATGAAGCCGTTGTGCATCCAGTGGCGGGCGAAGGTGCCGGGTCCGCAGGCGCCCTGGGACTGGGCGATCTCGTTCTCGTGGTGGGGGAAGATGAGATCGCGGCCACCGCCGTGGATGTCGAAGGTCTCGCCGAGGTGGCGCAGGCTCATCGCCGAGCATTCGATGTGCCAGCCCGGGCGGCCGGGCCCCCAGGGGCTGTCCCAGGTCGGCTCACCGGGCTTGGCGCCCTTCCACAGCACGAAGTCGAGGGGGCTCTCCTTGCGCTCGTTGATCTCGACGCGCGCGCCGGCCTGCATGTCGTCGAGGTTGCGCTTGCTGAGCGCGCCGTAGCCGGCGAAGCGAGCGACGCGGAAGTACACGTCGCCGTCGGAGGCGTAGGCGAGCTCGGCCGCGAACAGGCGCTCGATCAGCGCGACGATCTGCGGGATGTTGTCGGTGACGCGGGGCTCGATGTCGGGGCGCAGGCAGTGCAGCGCGCCCAGGTCCTCGTGGTACGCCGCGGTGTACTTGCTGGTCACCGCGTCGACGCTGATGCCCTCGGTCGCCGCGCGGCGGATGATGTTGTCATCCACGTCGGTGATGTTGCGGACGAACAACACCTCGATGCCGGACGCGCGCAGGAACCGGACCAGCACGTCGGGCACGACGGCCGCGCGCGCATGGCCGATGTGGCTCATGTCGTAGACGGTCGGGCCGCAGACGTACAGCTTGCAGCGGCCGGGCTCGAGCAGCTCCAGCGGCTTCTTGCCGGCGCTCAGGGTGTCATAAAGGACGAGGGGCGAGGCTGCAGACTCCGTCATAGCGCGGAGTCGGAGTGTGCCTCATGCCTGCCGACGGCGCCAGAGCTGCACCAGACCGGTGAGGTTCCAGCCGACGACACCGAGGACCACGAGCCACAGCGCGAAGGTCGGCCACTGGTCGGCGGGCGTCTCGTCGACGAGCACGATGTGGCCGCCGACGTCGACGTTCACCGGCTGGAGGCGGCCTGCGCCGCGCAGGCTGGCGACGTCGACGGTGAGGCGGCCGTCGGTCAGCGGGCGCGGGCTCAGCTTGCCGTCCTCGACGATGAAGCCGGGGCTGGTGTCGCCGACCGGGAAGCTGAGGGTGTCGCCGTCGCGGGTCAGGGCCGCGGCGGGCACGAGATAGGAGGTGAAGAAGGGGACGATGAGGGCGCCGATGCGAGCGTCGGGCTTGTCCGAGGCCTCACCGGGAGGCAGCGGCGCGGCGGCCTCGGTGAGCTTGGCCTGGGCCGCGGCGCGCTGGTCGGCGGGGATGCGGGCGAAGAAGGTGTAGAAGGCCGGCGAGGGCTGCTCGCGGGGCGTGAAGTGGGGCACGCCGAGGGCCTGGACCGCGGCCGTGGCGGCGGCGAGCGAGGGGAAGCTGGTGCGACCGAGCTGCAGGCGGGCGTCGGGTTGCTCGACGTTGAGGCTGAGCTGGTCGGTGGGCGCGAGGGCGCCGGAGTCGAGGGCGGCGAGCAGCTGGGCGCTGCTGAGGTCGCGGGTCTCGACGATGTGTTCGCCGTCGAAGTATTGCTGGATCCACGGGAACATGCGCACGTCGGAGAGGCGACGCATGCGGCCGGTGAACTGGCCCTCGAACTGATTGGAGGCGGACCCGGGGGTGCGCGGGAGCGCGGCGAACAGGCTGCCACCGCCCTCGATCAGGCGCAGGTAGCCGATCGTCTTCTCGCCGAGCTTGGCGCGGGCGGCGTGCTGGACGTCGGGGGTGCCGCGCAGGGTGACGAACTGCTCGCGCAGATCGTCGCCGAGGCCCTTCTCGACGAGCGTGGCCGCGTCACCGAGATCGCGCGGGGTGCTGCCCTGCATGAAGTAGCGGACATCCCCGAACATGGTCACGAGGAGGTAGGCGCCGAAGATGGCGACCGCGACGTCGATCACCGGGGAGCGACGACGGCGCGGCGCGGGGGATGGGGAAGATTCTTCGTCCGTTGGGTCAACCACGGGTGCCTCGTCTTATCACGGTCCAGGGCTGGGACTAATCTGCGGCCCCGAGGTTCCCACCGTCGCGCCGGAACACCCAGACTTCCCGGGTGACCTCGACATCCTCGGCGTCGCGCGCGGTGACCAGGATCTGGTTGCTGCCGGGGACCAGCGGGACCCGGGCGGAAAAGCTCATCTGCTGGGCGCCCTCGCCCTGGCGGGCCGGATTGGCCTCATAGGAGACCTTTTGCTCGACCTGGCCGACCCCGGGCGGCTTGACCGTCACGAGCACGTCGTGGACCCGCAGCGGATGGCGCGCCGTGCCGCGGATCTCGATCTCGGCCGATGTGGCCACCTGGCTGGTCGGCTCGATGACGAGCATCGGAGGTTGCACCAGCATGGCGGAGCGCGCGGCGAGCTCGGTGGTGCCTTTGCCGTCGCCGGGCGTCAGCAGGTCGCCCGGCAGCCAGAAGCGGCGGCCAGGACCGGCCGAGATAGCGCTCCATCCGCCGATGCGGCCGAGGATCTCGACCTGGGCGCCGGCCGCGAGCTCGCCGACTTGCCGGGCGTGGCTGTGGGCCGCGTTGTAGAGGCGGGCCGGCTCGCCGCCGATGCGCAGCTTCGTGGTCTCCGGGGCGAAGTCGGCGGCGGCGGGCACGATGTCGAGCTTGAACTTGTGGCGCACGCTCTGGTGCAGGGCGACGTCGGCGACGACGACATCGAAGGTGACGGGGAGGGCGGGGTCGGCGTTGGGGTTGACGGTCAGGCCGAAGCTGCCGCGGGCCTTGCCGCCGACCGGGACCGGGCCGAGCTGGACGAAGCCCTCCTCGAGCAGGGTTTGGGCGCCGGAGCGGTTATGGATGAGGGCGCGGGTATCGGCGGCCGGACCGGGGCCGGCATTGCCGACCTCGATGGCGAGCAGGACCTGCTCCCCCGGCTGGAGGCTGCCGTCGCCATTGCCGCGGATGGCAAAGGGCACGTCTCCGGGGTGGGCGACGGCCGTGGGGCGGGCCGGGGCTTTGAGGGCGAGGGTCGGGTCGTCGACGATCCAGAAGTCGTAGGTGAGGTGGGGGCGGGTCTGGCCGACGATGTCGAAGCGGACCAGGGCCTGGGCGTCGGGGATCTTGTCGGGCTCGCCGACGTGGAGGTCGACGCGCAGGGTATCGGTGAAGCTGGTGTGCCAGCCCATCACGTGCAGGCTGAGATCTCGGGTCTCGGTCTTGCCGGGCTCGATGTGGCCGAGCAGCAGCTCGATGCCGTCGAGCTCGTCGCGGGGGCAGTCGGTGAGCACGTGCACGCGGTCGACGGGTTTTGGGCCGTCGTTTCGGACCTCGACGCGCAGGGTGAACGGGTCGCCGGCGCGGATCTCCCCGGGCTCGACGATGCGGGCGGTGAGGCCGAGGGTCGGTGCATCACCACCGATCGGAGCGCCGACCTGGCCTTGCCAGTCGATCTTGGTCGCGCCGACGGCCGCGGCGATCGCGGTGTCCTCGGCGAGCGCGAGGTCGCGGGCGACCGCGGCGAGTTTGGCCTGGCGCGCCGCGGTCTCGGTCTCGCCGACCAGTCGCTGGGCGACCTCGTGGGCGATGCGGACCTCGGGATCTCTCAGGGCCAGCGGACCCTCGGTGTCGGCGCCGAGCTTGGGCTTGCCGCGCGGGGCGGCGAGGTAGCGCAGCTGCAGGCCCTCCGCGGCTCCGGCGGCGCGCGGTTTTTCGTGCTTCGCGGACGGCAGGTGCGCGACCTGGGTCGACTCGCGGCGCCGCTCGAAGCGCTCGCGGTCGTAGTAGTTGGCGACGCTGGTGATGTTGGTCAGCTCGACGGGCAGCAGCAGCAGGTCGGGCTGCACGCCGGCGGTCTGGATCGAGCGGTCGCCGGCGACCAGGTACTCGGCGATGGTGAGCTTGAGCGCGAGCTCGCTGCCGTAGAAGTTCTCGGGCTTGAGCAGCTGGACGGTGCCCTTGCCGAAGCTCGGGCGGCCGAGCACGAGGCCGCGCTCGAGGTACTTCACGGAGCCGCTGACGATCTCCGAGGCGCTGGCGGACTCCTCGTTGATCAGGGCGACCACGGCGGAGGAGAGCGGCAGCTCGAGGTCGGGCTTGGCGGGTTCGGACTCGCGGCCCATCGCCGAGCGCACGATCACCAGCTCGCCGCTGTCGACCAGGCCGTCGAGGACCTCGACCGCCTGGGTGAGCAGGCCGCCGGTGTTGTCGCGCAGGTCGAGGATGACGCCGCGCAGCGCCGTGTCCTTGGGGGCCAGCTTCTTGAGGGCGAGGCGGACCTGTTCGCCGGTGTTCTCCTGGAAGGTGAGCAGGCGCAGGTAGGCGATCTGGCCCGGGAGCAGCTCGGCGGTGACGCTCTCGACGCGGATGATCTGGCGGGTGATGGTGACCGAGAGGGTCTGCTCGCCGCGGCGGATCTTGACGACGACCTCGGTGTCGATGGGGCCGCGCAGGAGCTGCTGGGCGTCCTCGTCGCGCAGGTTGACGGTCGACTGCTTGTCGATCTGGAGCAGGAGGTCGCCGCTCTGCAGGCCGGCCTTCTCGGCCGGTGAGCCGGGCAGCACCTTGACGATCCGGATCCTTCGATCATCCTCGCGGATCTCGGCG
This sequence comes from Nannocystis sp., assembly GCF_013812955.1. Classification (GTDB taxonomy): domain Bacteria; phylum Myxococcota_A; class Polyangia; order Nannocystales; family Nannocystaceae; genus Nannocystis. The sequence continues at coordinate 20,319 of NZ_JACCSO010000363.1, forward strand.
CCGATGCCTCCGAACTGGCCGCGGGTCTTGATGCCGAGGTTGCTGTGCTCCTCCGGCGTCAGCAGCAGCGTGTGCGGATCGAGGGGCGCGAGCAGGCCGTTGATCGCCACGTACTCGAGCTTGTGGGTGGCCTCGGGCTCGAGCTTGAGCTCGGTCCGGGTGAAGCCGAGGATCGACTCGAGGCGGTCGGCCGCGACCGCGAGGTCGCCCAGGCCCGCGAGTGAGAACTCCTGGCGCGCCGAGCCGACGGTGATCGTCACCTTGTCGCCGGAGACGGCCGCGAAGAACTCGGGCGTGTGCAGGCCGAGGTAGGTGAGCGCCGAGATCAGCTGGCCGCGCGGGTCGAGGCGCGTCTTGTCGAAATACTCGTTCTGAATGATGTACGCGGCCCACACGGTCAGCGGGAAGCTACGCTCGTCGAGGCGAAGCAGCGCGCGCAGGTCGGGCTCCTCGGCCTCGGCGTCCGCCGGCGCCTCGGGGCCCGCCGGCTGGTCGGCGGCGGCGCCCGTGGCCGATGGACCGCACGCCGCGGCCTGCCATCCCAAACAGAGTCCCAGGAGGAGGCGGCGCGAGGCGGACATGCTCGCGCTAGCATAGCCCTGGCGCTTGCGGCCGCGGGCCCGGCGGTGGGGGCCTGGCGGAGACACCGCCGATTGCCAGCGCAGGAGCGCGCGCGATGCGGCATTGGGGCTTAAGTTACGAAAGATTGCTCCGATGACACGCATCGCGTCCATGGCACTTGCGCGCCGAACTCAAGTAGCCGAGATCGCATCGTTGCGAGGTGGCATGGGATCGGCATGTCAAGTTTTCAGCGTGCGCATCTCTTTCCTCGCCCTCGCCCTGCTGTTCCCAGCCTGCGTCGACGCGCCGATCACCGAGGCGCACATTGCCCCGAACGGGCAGCTTCGGGCCAATCTGGAGCAGTCGTCGTTCTCGGCGCAGCCGCGCCTGGCGGTCGGTCAGGCGGTGCAGGTGGCAGCCGTGCTGGCGGCGCAGCCCGAGGGGGCGCTGGAGGATGCCGCGGCGTTTCCGGCCAGCGCGGGGGCGGTGCACCTCCATTTACGGGCCGACAGTTTGATGGAGCCGCGGCCGGTGACCTTCGTGTGGACGCACGGAGACGCGCGTGAGGTGGTTGCGGGCGTGCTCGCGCCGACGACGACGCTGACGCTGGCGGCCAGCCACCCGATCTCGCCGGAGCAGGCGGGGCGGTGGGAGGTCGAGGTGTTTAGCGCGGATGCGGCGGGCGTGACCGGCGATCTGCTGTTCCGGCGCGAATTTCAAGTTCTCTAGACGCTCTTGCTTGGTGGCGTCGAGTCGTGCGACGCCCGCGGTTTCGACCGCGGGCGTTTCTTTTTGGTGCTGGCACCGTCGGGGGGTTGCTCGTAGCATTGCGGCCCATGGAACAACGGCAAAGCCCCGGGGGCCTGACCCTCGAAGAAGTCGATGTCTTCGCCCGCGGTTTGTATTACCTGGCCAGCGTCGACAACCATGTCGACGACCGCGAGGTCAAGCTGATCGAGGAGTTTCTGACGGAGACCGGCTCGCAGCTGACGCTCGCCGACCTGAGCCAGCGCCAGTTCAGCCTGTACGAGGCGGTGCAGGTGCTCGAGACCGGCTACATGCGGCGCATCTTCGTGAAGGCGGCGATCGCTCTGGTCTACAGCGACGGCGTCTACTCCGACGAGGAGCGGCGCGCGCTCGGGGCCGTGGCCGACGTGTTCGGCCTCAGCAACACCGAATTCGGCGACCTCGAGCAAGAAGCCCGGCGTCAGGGCCTGCAGTGATTTCCACCCCCCGCGAGCAAGAGAACGGAAGCTGACCATGGGCATTCTAGGGTTTATCAAGAGCCAGCTCATCGACATCATCGAGTGGATGGACAACAGCAATTACACGCTGGTCCATCGATTCCCCGACGAGGATCACGAGGTCAAGAACGGCGCGAAGCTGATCTGCCGCGAGAACCAGGCGGCGATCCTCGTCAACGAGGGGCAGATCGCCGACATCTTCGGGCCGGGCACGCACACGCTGAGCACCCAGAACGTGCCGGTGCTGTCGCGGCTGAAGGGCTGGAAGTACGGGTTTTCGAGCCCCTTCAAGGTCGATGTCTACTTCGTCAATCTGAAGCAGTACATCGACCAGAAGTGGGGCACCGCCAACCCGGTGCTGATCCGCGACCCGGAGTTCTCGGTCGCCGGTCGTCCGGGTCGGGTGCGCATCCGCGCCTTCGGCTCCTACAACTTCAGGATCTCCGAGCCGGGCACCTTCTTCAAGGAGCTGGTCGGCACCCAGGGCATGTACACGACCGACGAGATCGAGGGCTACCTCAAGCGCATGCTGGTCGGCAAGTTCACGCAGGCCGCCGGCAAGTCGGAGATCTCCGTCGCCGACATGGCCGGGCATTACAGCGTGCTCGAGAACGTGGTCAAGGGCGACATCGCCGAGGAGTTCAAGAAGCTCGGCCTGCTGCTGACTTCGTTCGTCATCGAGAACATCTCCCTGCCCCCGGAGATCGAGAAGGCCCTCGACGCCGCCGCGGCCCAGTCCGCTCGCGGCGTCGACAACACCATGGCCTGGGAAGGCATGCAGGCGATGCGCGACGCGGCCAAGCAGCCCGGCGGCGGCGGCGGCGTCATGCAGGCCGGCATGGGCATGGGCATGGGCATGGGCATGGGCAACATGATGGGCAACGTCATGGCCGGCGCGATGCCAGGCTACCCGCAAGGCTATCCGCCGCCCGGCTACCCGCCGCCCGGCTACCCGCCCCATCCCGGTTATCCGCAGCAGGGCCAGCCGCAGCAGCAGCAACAGCCGCCCGCCGAGGACAACAGCCTCGAGTCCAAGCTCCGCAAGCTCAAGGCGGCGCTCGACGCCGGCCTGCTGACGGACGAGGAGTACAAGGCCAAGCGGACCAAGCTGCTCGACGCGTTCTGAGCGGGCGCGCTGTCGGTGTTGGCGAGGCGTTCGGGTGACCGGACGCCTCGCGGCGTCGATGATGGATGGCGAGGCGTTCGGGTGACCGGGCGCCTCGTTTGACGTTCGGTGGCTGCGCCGGACCGCTTCGACGGGTGCAAGGGGTTCGGCCGTGGACGGGGCCGCTGCGGGCGCGGTACAAGCGGCGCGTGCGGGTGATGCTCGTCGGGACGGATACGGAT
>NZ_JACCSO010000367.1 GCF_013812955.1 Nannocystis sp.
GTGCTGGGCGATGCGGCGCAGCAGGTGCACGGCGAGCTGCGGGATGTCTTCGCGCCGGCGGTCGATGCCCGGCAGCTCGAGGCGCAGGCGCAGGCGGGCGAGCACGTCCTCTTTGAGGGCGGCCTCGGGGCGATTGGTGGCGGCGATGAGGCGCAGGTCGGCGCGGCGCGGGCGGGCCTCGCCGAGCCGCGCATATTCGCCGGCGTCGAGGACCCGCAGCAGGTGCGCCTGGGCGGCGACCGGGAGCTCGCCGAACTCGTCGAGGAACAGGGTGCCGCCGTCGGCCTCACCGATCAATCCCGGGCGCTCGGGAGTACCGACATTGGGGAAGTTCTTGGCGTTGCCGAACAGCTCGGCGTCCAGCAGCGTCTCGGGGAAGGTCGCGGCGTTGCGGGCGACCAGCGGCTTTGCGGCCCGCGGTGAGAGCGCGTGGATCGCCTGGGCGGCGAGCTCCTTGCCGGTCCCGCTGGCCCCGCGGATCAGCACGTGCGCCGCGCGGCCGCCCATGAAGCCGAGCTGCGCGCGCAGCTCCCAGGCCAGCGGGCTCTCGCCGACCAGACCGAAGGAATCTGCCAGGCCGAAGCGGTGCAGCGCGCCGGGCCAGCGCCCGGGGTCGAGGGCGGGCAGGGTGTCCGGACGCTCGACGCACATCAGCAGCGCGACCCGACCGAGCAGCGCGAACTGCCCGGGCACCAGATTGGCACGCTCGACCGCGACCCCGTCGACCAGCAACGGACAGCGACCGACGTTGTGCAGCTCGAGCTGGCCCGGCTCGGGCTGACTCACCCGCAGCTGCTCGCGCGAGAGCCTCGGCGAGCGCAGCGGGCCGGTCTCGTGGTTGCTGCCCGGGCGCTGCTCCACCCACGTCAGGCCGAGCGCGCCGAGCTCCGCGGGCCCACGACCGAGCACACATTCGGCGCGCCGCGAGATGCGTGGTATCAGCGCGACCTGTCCGCAGCGCCCGGGCTCGTCGAGCGACCACAGCAGCGCCAGCCCGAGCCGCCGGGATGCCGACACCGTGGGCCGGCCGTGGGTGCTCTCGCCGGGATCCTGGGTGACTGTGGAGAACATGCGACCGCGGATGATAGCCCAGTCGGACCTCAGCCGGTGGCGATCTCCAGGGCGAACATCTGCACGTCGGTGTTGCCCTGGCCGTCGGCGACCTCGACGGTGACATCATGGGCGCCGAGCTGCTTCGAGGTGACGAACCACTCGATCAGGCCGGACTGCGCATCGATGGTCATACCGGGCGGGGCGACCTGCAACGTGAAGGTGAGGACATCGCCCTCGGGGTCGGTGGCGGTCACCTGATAGCTGTAGAGCACGGGCGGGTCGCTGGCGAGCACGGTGCCGGAGATCGCCAGGCCGAAGGGGCCCTGCAGCAGCGGGTCGTTGAACGTCAGCGGGTTCTCGCCCTGCGGGTCGAAGCGGACGATGTCGGCCGACTTGGAGCCGTTGCCGTCCTCGAAGTCTGCGGTATAGATATTACCGTCGTTATCGACGCTCACCGGGACCGGCCAGACGTCCTGCGGGACGTCGAAGGTGCCGACCACCTTTCCCTGGCCGAGGTCATAGCGCAGCAGGTCGGCCTGCGCGACCAGCAGCTCGCCGGTGCGGTTGAAGACGAGGCCCTCGAGGCGCACGGCTGGGCCTTGCCCGGGCAGCGCCTTGGTCCACATGAAGGTCTTGAAGTCGCCGTCGGCCTCGGCGACGTGGATCTTGTTGTCGCTCTGGCTCGCGAGGTAGAGGCGATGTTTGTCGTCGAAGGTGATCCCCGTGTACTGGCCGGCGCCGACTGGCCCCTTGATCGTCTGCGCGAAGGCGTAATCCAGGGCGGCGTACTGGTTCAGGTGGTCGGTGCCGCCGGTCGCTGTGGTCGTGTAGAGATTACCGAGGGCGTCGAAGATGACGTTCTCGGTCGCCTCGGGGTCCTTCTTCGGGTAGGTCTTGTAGACGATGCCGTAGTCGCTGAACTCGATGAAGGTCGTGAAGGTCGCCACCACCAGGTTGGCGCGCTCGTTGAACGCCATGCCGCGCGGGTTGTAGATGGTCTCGGCGAACAGCGGGTGGCTGAAGCTCTGCACGAACTTCAAGGTCGCCTTGTCGTAGACCCGGATCTCCTTCGTGACCGAGCTGGCCAGGAAGATCTGCCCGGGCTTGAACTTGCCGCCCAGCTTCTGCTCGAGCTGCAGCTTCGACACCGGCTTGGAGGTGATCTCCGGCGCAAGGTTGACCGCCCCGGTGGTGCCGGCGGTGCTGCCATCGGTGGTGTCGGCGACCGCCGTGGTCGTTCCGGTAGTGGCGGTTTCGGCGACGGTCGCGGTGGCATCGTCACCGTCGGTTCCGGTCGGACCCGTCGAGCCGGTCGAGGTCCCGGAGAGCGACTCGCCGCCGGCCGTCGCCTCGTCCGTGGTCGCCAGCGAGGCCGCGCCGGTCGGCTCGCTCGTCGCGCTGGTGCCGGTCGATGCGGCGGCGCTGGTGCCGGTGCTGCCCTCGGTGACCCCGGCGCTGCCGCTGTCACCGCCACCGCATGCCGACAGGCACAGCGGCGCGATAATTACCCACGAGTTGCGTATGGCCATTGTGCTCTCCGCTCCGGCTTCAGTGGCATTAGGGGCGCGGCTGCGGGGCCTGTCAAGCGCCGAGCGCCTGCGCGAAGCGGCGCGCTCACATGCAGTCGTTGTCGCCGGCGGTGATGCCGTAGAGGGCGACGTAGCTGAGGGCCATGTCGTCGTAGAACAGCGGGTAGAGGTTGCCGTCGGAGGCGAGCTTCAGGATGCCTTCGAGCGGGCCGAAGTCCCCGGGGTCCTGGCCGAACACGGCGAACTGGCCGTAGTTGAAGCTGGGATTGCCGAAGGCGTCGATCTGCGAGGCGAAGGCGTTGCCGGTGCGCAGGTCGAGGCGCACGCTGATCCACTGCGACTTCACCATGCCGGCCTTGCCGATCGCGGAGCGCAGGCGATCATAATAGGCGAAGTTTACCAGGTTCCCGGCGAAGCCGTTCTCGTCCATGATGCCCAGACCCTCGGTGGTGGAGTAGTTGGTCCAGTAGAGGTCGAAGCGCAGGAACGCCGAATCGACGTCCTCGTGGTCGAACTTCTCGTAGCCCTGCAGCACCACCGGACGGGCGGCGTCGGCCATCATCACGTCGGTGCCGACCACGCCGTTGCCCCACCACTGCGCCGCATTGGTCATATACGCGGCGGGCATGTCGTAGAGCGCGGCCGCGGGGTCGTCGACGCTGCCGGCACCGTCGTAGCGCTGGGTGACATCGCCGAAGGTGGCGAAGAAGGCGGTCTGGTTCTTCGCCGCACAGGTGACATCGGCCTGGGCCGGACGCGCGGCGAACACGGTGACGGCGATGAGGGGGAGGGCGGCGAAGATGGCAGCGAGGCGGTTCATGATGGCATACACATGAGCAAGCGACGTGCCAGACGCAGGGCGGCGCCAGGCCAGCACAAATTGAATCGCGAGCGCATCGCTGGGGCGCGCGCGCATGCCAGGAGATGCGCGCGCATCGGCGAGCGCGCCGGTCCGAGCGCATCGGCGACCCTTCGTGCTGCCGTCGCCGCCGTCGAGGCCGACGGCGGTTCGTGGCGTCGGACCACCGGGGTCAGAACTGGCCCTGCCACACCACGCCGACCGCGCTCATCGAGTCGCACGCGGCGGACCTGGCGGCCGCCGGGTTGCCGTGATCGATCAGTCGGGCGGAGGATGCCGGCCGCGTCAGCGGGCCTTGACGCGGCCGATGCAGTACTTGAGGGCCTCGCGGAGGTTCGCGTGGACGGCGATCTTCGACAGGTCGAGCTCCTGCGTGACCATCGTCTGGGCGATGTTCGGGTGGATGCCGGTGATGATGCCCTCGGCGCCGAGCAGGCGGATCGCGCGGATGAGGCCGAGCAGGTGGCTCGCGGTGCTGGTGTCGACCACCTCGACGCCGGTCAGGTCGAGGATGGCGAAGCGGGCGCGCACCCGGACGATCGCCTGCAGCAGGTTGTCCATGATCTCGGCTGTGCGCACGCTGTCGACCAGCCCGAGGATCGGCAATGTCAGCACCCCGTCCCACACCTCGATGATGGGCGTCGACATCGCCCGGATCGCCTGCTGCTGGCGCTCGATCGTCTCGAGCTTCTCGCGCAGCTCGTGCTCACCGCGCTTGAGGTCGGACACATCGAGGGAGATCCCGATCAGCGCCGCCCCGCCGACGGGCCGCTCCGGGACCGCCACCAGCCAGCTCTCCCACATCTTCCCGGCCTGCTCCTTCGTGTTGTGCTTGGTCGTGCCCGCCAGCGCCGCGCGCACGTCCACGCCGTTGTCCTCGGACGGTATGTCGAACACGCTCATGCCGACCAGCGTCCCCGAAGGTATCCCGGCCGCCCTGCCGTCCTGATACAGGAACTTGCCCGTCTCGTCGGTCGCCCACAGCGCGCAGTTCACGTGCTCACAGATCGCGGCGATAATCTGGGACTCGAGCGCCCGCTGCTGCTCCACGCCCGTCCGGATCGTCACATCACAGCCGAAGCAGATCGCCCCGCGCACCGCCCCGTCGGCGTCGACCAGCTGCTGGCGCCGCCACTCGAATACGCGCGCCTCGCCGGTCCGGGACAGCCGCCACACCCGCGGGACGTCGTCGCCGTCGACCAGCTCGCGCCACGACGCCTCGTCGCCGGCAACGGGGATCAGCGCCGCGATCGCCTGCCCGCGCGCGTCGACCCGCGACACCCCGAACTCTCGCTCCGCACGCGCGTCCCAGTCGACCACGCGCAGCTCGCTGTCGACTTCAATCACGGCAAACGGCGACACACCGATCTCCAGACGTTCGGCTCGCGACATGCCGGCACTCAAGCACAACTGGGGCCGCGTGTCTGCGCCCGAAAATGCCCGCCGCCGTGGATCGGCGACCCTGCAGATTCCCCAACAGCTGCGTCCGCGGCGGTCAAATGCGGCGCCGTCCTCATGTGGAGTTCGGTCACGCCCACGCGGCGCGGTTCTCCTCGGCGGTCGGGTGCAGCGGGCCCTCGCCCCGGGCGAGGCGGTCGAATACCGTCGTGAACAATGTTAGCGGCGCTTTTGCCTGCGCGTACGTCACCGCAGTGGCGACGCGTCCGAGCTCACAGAGGCCCCGCACCGCGCTCATGTTGCCGGCCTCGAAGTGCAGGCGCGCGAGCAGCAGCGCCAGCTCCGGGCGGCTGTTCTCCACGGTCTCGAAGCTCGAGTCGGTCACCCGGAGCCCGAGGCGAGCGTGCACGGCCGGCAGGCTCGCGTCGAAGTTCGCGGCGTCGACGGCCAAGAGCTGCGCCCTGGCCGTGGCCAGCTCGGCCAGGTAGGGCACACCATGGGCCTCGAAGGCCTCGACCATCAGCCGGGCCGTCTCGAGCCCCTCCTCGAGGTCGCGCCCGAGGTCGAACATGTCGTGACCCGGGCATATCTCGGCGGGACGCATGAAGACGCACCGCGCATAGTCGTAGGGGGGCGGGTCCATTGCGAAGTTGTTGCGGGCCGGGAACCCGACCGGGTGCGCGGCGATGAGGAGCATGCCGGTACCGCCATACTTGCCCGCGAGGAACCAGGTGCCCTCCCAGAGGCTCGGCCCCTGGCGATGCGCGCGGGTCGACGCGCAGCGGAAGCCGGCCGCCTTCAAGCGCGGGTTCACGACCTTGGTGTAGGCTTTTTTGAAGTCCGCCGCTTTTTGGTTGGCGAACTTGTCGCGTGGGGCCACGCCCTCGGGCAGGCGGTCCTTCGGCCAGAAGCGATGCGGGAGCTCTTCGAGGGGTCGCATGTGCCGCCACGTGATACCACGTGATGCCCGATTCGCCGGCGCGGCCGGCCTTCGAGGGCAATGATGGCGAGCACGGCGGGGACGGCGAGCGCGGCGGGGACGGCCCATATCGGCGATCCCCGCCGACCGGCTCACATCGGCACGAAGCAGTTGATCGACGTGTCGATGCGGAAGTTGCTGCCGCTCTCGCAGCGCTCGGCGTGGAAGACGTCGAGCGTGTAGATCTCACCGGGGGTCAGCCCGAGGTTGTTGAGGTTGATGGCGCCGTTGACCGGGCCGTGCAGCCCGCCGAGGTCCATCGCCAGCTTGCCGTCGATGAACACCCACACGTCGTCGTCGCCGCTGAAGTTGAACACCTGATCCGCCTCGTGGAGGAAGCTGGTGTGGATCTCGGTGGTGAACGAGCCGTTGCGGTCCGGGAAGGTCCCGCCCGCCCAGTTCGGCGTGACGTTGTTGCCGAAGCCCTTGTCGGTCAGCGGATAGAACATGTCGCTGTTGTAGCTCCACAGCCCCGGCTTGAGCTCCATCAATACCAGCTCGCCCTCGACCTCGACGTTGATCTGATCCTTGGCGTTATACCACTCGCTGAATGTCTGCGCCGAGGTGATCTGCGGGTTCGAACCGTTCCAGTTGCCCGGAGGCGCCGGCGGATTGGCGTTGAACACCGGCTTCTTGTCGGCGCCGAGCAGCTGCTGGACCAGGCCAGGGCGCGCGCCGTTGCCGTACATGTGACAGCCGAAGTCGGGATGCAGCGGCTTGAAGTCGCGGTACGTGACCTGCAAGTTGCCGCAGACCAGCTCGCCAGTGGTGGTGTCGCCGGTGCTGGTGTCGCCGGTGGTGGTATCACCGGTGGTGGTGTCGCCGGTGGTGCCCGTTGTGGTGTCGCCGGTGGTGGTGTCGCCGGTGGTGCCCGAGGTCGTCTCGCCGGTCGTCTCGTCCGTGGTGCTCGCGCTCAGCGCCTCGGTCGTGCCACCGGTCGAGCTCGAGGCGGTCACGGTCGCCTCGGTCGGGCTGCTGGTCGACGACGAGGCACTGTCGCCGCTGTCGGTGCCGCCGTCGGTGGGGTCGGTCGCGCCGCTGGCGGTGACGGTGCTGTCGGTCGCGGTGTTGGAGCTGCCGGTGGTGCCGGTCGAGCCGCCCGAGCTCGAGGCGCCGTCGGTGGCGCTGGTCGCTTCGGCGCCGCTGCAGGCGGTCGCGCACATCATCAGGACCGAGAGCGTCGTGACGCTCACTTTAGTGGCATTTATTGTCATCACGGGAGGGTACTCGATCGCGGGTCCGCGACAAAGGCCCCGTTTTCGCGCGCGCTGATGTGACCTGGGGCCGTGCGCATGGCGGGCAGTTTGCCGGGGTTTGGCTCGCACCGGTGCTTCCCTGCGGATGCCGGATGTCAGGAGCCGGTCTGCAGCGCGTGCAGGAGCTGCTCGATCGCGGCGAAGCGGCGGATGGCCCGGCCTCGGCCGTCGGGGAGCTTCTCGGCGGGGCCGATCGTTTGTTGCCACAATGCCCGCAGATCGAGCGCGGGCGCGAGGGTCCAGCCGGCCTCGATGCGCAGCAGCGACAGCGCGTGGTAACCCCATATGCCGAGCACCGCGTCGGGGCCGAGGAACTCGTGCCATGCGGCCTGGGTGACATCGAGGGCCGCGCCGGCGAAGATCTGCGACTCCGACAGGTCGAGGTTGACCGCGGCGCGCGGGGACAGGCGCTGGCGCGGGGCCAGCAGGGCCGTGAAGCGCTCGCCGGTGGCCACCCGCAGCGCGCGCAGCTCCAGGGCCTCGACCGGCGGCGGATCCTCGGTGCCGTACGGCCACGCGTTGGGCTCGACGTGCAGCAAGACCAGCCGGTCCAGCGCGGCCTTCAGCGGGGCGAGGTGGTCGACCGGGAGCCTCGGCGTGCGCGGCGGCTTGTGCCGGATGTAGCGCTCCGCGCCCGCCCCAGAGTTGATGTATTGCAGCTGCATGTCGACCATGTGATCGAAGGCCGACAACATCGGTGTATAACGACCGGGCGCCCGCTCGAGGCGCTCCAGCACGTGCGCGGTCGCCTCGATGGTCGACAGACAGTGTCCCTCGGGCTCGCGGCGGATGCGGTAGTTGCTGGCGAAGTCGGGGCGAAATCCCAGCCGCGGCAGCCCGCGCAGCAGCGGGCTGCGACCGACCAGCTTGCGCGCGTTGGCCCAGGTGCCGTCGACGACCACGAGGATGCGCGGGGCCTCGATGAGCGCGTCGACGTCGGTCGCGTCGGCCGAGGGGAACAGCAGATGGGTGCCCGGCTCGGCCAGCAGCGCCGCGAGCGCGGGCTCGTGGTCGGGGTCGAGGGTGATGTGCAGTTGCGAGCCGGGCAGCGACAGGTGGGCCATGCGGCAGGTGCTGACGGCGACCCTGGACTCGCGCGGATGCTGCAGGAACACCACCTGCGTGCGGCTGGGCACCGATACGACGGCGTCGCACCAGCACACCTGCCGGGGGCGACGGCACCGCAGACAGTGCTCTCGGGGCTCCACGGCGACCGTCTACCACGACGCCCCGGGCGCGGTGCGCGCGGTCCTGCGTGTGCGTGCGTGACATTTTAGAGGTTCAGCCGGGCGGGCACCGGCGGAAATGCTCGCACTCTGTGCGGGTCGCGGTCGGCGAGCCGGCGGCGATCACAGGCAGTTGCCGGAGGTCACCATGTCGCCGGTCTTGGGCACGCCGCCGCCGCCGACATCGGCGAAGGTGACCGCGATCGTCTGGCACCAGCCGAACGCGCAGTTCTCCTGGCGGGCGACGTGCGCGTGTGGTCCGGTCGACCAGCCCGTCGAGCCCGACAGGCCGATGGTCTGGCCGCGCAGCACCGGCTCGCCGAGGCCGACGTGGACCGCGCTCAAATGGCCATAGACCGACATTGTGCCGTCGCCGTGCAGGAGGGTCACGTAATTGGCGGCGCTGTTGCACTCCTGGCCGCCGCCGTTGTAACAGGGGTCACCGGGCATGGTGTCGGCGAACAGGGCCGCGACGGTGCCGGCGGCGATGGCCACCAGCGGGGTGCCGAGGCCGAGCTGAAAGTCGAAGGCATAGGCGGACTTGTTGACGTGGCTGAAGTCGCCGAAGTTGCCCTGGCTGATCGTCGCCGACATGCCGCACTCGAGCGGCAAGAAGAAGCCGTCGGTCGGCGCCTCGTCGAGGGTGCACTCGACCAGGCCGCTCCATACATAACCATCGAGCGCCGGGCTGTGGATCTCGTACCACTGATCGTTACCCTCGAGCAGCTCGCCGGCGACGAGGTCCACGACGTCGACGATCGCCCCGTTGGCCAGCGTGCCGAGCGGCTCGAGCTCGGTCGAGGGCGTCGGCCGCACGTTGAGCACGTCGTCGGGCACGACCACGCGCACCCGCGGACATAAATCCTCCTGGCCGCCGCTCGAGCTCGCCGCCTCGGTGGTCGTCATCGGCGCCCCGGTGCTCGTGCCGTCCGTCGACCATCCGGTGCTCGTCGGGTCGCTCGTCGCGCTGCCGCTCGTGCTTGCGTCGCTGCTCGCGCTGGCGAACCCCGACTCGTCGCCGGTGTCGTCGCCGGACTCGCCGTCGTCGGTGCCAGGCGCGCTCGCGGAGCTTGGAAAACCATAGGTGTCAGCGAGCGACGAGCCGCAGGCGGTCGTTAACAAGCAGAGGCCGAAGGACGCGAGACGCAGGCGCATGCATCGCCCTGTATCAAAGCTCGCGCTGCCCGCCAATCTCGATATGGCACGTAACGAACACGGTACTTTCGATCACGAGCTTCGGTGTGAGGTCACAAAGCCCCGCCAGCGCGCATCCTGACGCCTCCCGTCCGCGAGGGTAGACTTGGGCATGGTTTCCCTACGCGGCTCCCTGGTGCTCTCCCTCGTGCTCGCGCTGCCGGCGTGCGGCGACAAGTCATCCGATGACGCTGGCTCTGCCACCGAGGCGCCGAGCACCGACGCCGCGACCTCGAGCACCGGCGTTGGCACGCCGAGCACGGGCACGAGCGGCGGCACGAGCACGACCGGCAGCACCGGCGTTGCGAGCGAGGCGGCGAGCACCAGCGTGGACCCGACGGGGAGCACGACGGCCGATACGAGCAGCGAGGGCGGCGAGGGGAGCACGACCGGCAGCGTGGCCTGTACGCTCCCGGACCAGGCCTGCGCCGCGGTCGAGGTGTTCGGGGACTACGAGGATTGCGGCACGGTCGATCCATGGAATGACCTGACGCCGGCGTGGCAGACCGCCCGCGACTGCGCGCTCGCGGCCGCGGGCGAGGGGCGGGCCTTCAAGCTGATCACCATGCTGCAGGGCTTCGACAGTCAAGTCGGCCAGGCCTTCGTCGGGCTGCCGGGCGAGTCGTATGCGGTGGCGACCTTCTATTTCGACGGCGACCCCTGCGGCGGCCAGGGCTGCGGTCCGGTGGTCAGCCGGGCCAGCTGCGACTCGCTGGCGGCGGTCAAGAGCTGCGCCGTCGAGCCGGGCGGGGCCTGCCTGGCCTGCGTGAACCAGAGCATGCCCATCCAGCTGTGCGGCCCGCGATGATGCGACCTGCACAACGACCCCGGCTCCCGGTGGGTCGGGTTCGATGCGTCATGCCGCGCTGGACTGGTCGTTGATCTGCTCGTTCGTGTCGTGTGTGCCGTTCGTGCCGTCGATGGGCGGCTCGGGCGGGATGACATAGAGGGTGCGGGTCGGGAACGCGAAGTCGTAGCCGGCGGCGCGCATCTGGCGGATCATCTCGAACAGGATCTGCTGGTGGATCTCCGCGTAGATGTCGTAGCTGGGGTCGAGCACGTTGTAGACGACCTCGTACTCGATCGCGGAGTCGCCGAGGCCGGTGAGCACGGCGCGGCCGAAGCGGACCTTCTCGCGGGCCTCGACGATCGCGCGGATCATGGCGGGCAGCGCCTCGAGGCGCGCCTGCGAGGTGTCGTAGACGACGCCGAGCTTGAACACCACGCGGCGCTCGGTCATGCGGGTGTAGTTCTGGATCTGGTTGGAGAGCATGTCGTTGTTGGCGATCACCAGCTCCTCGCCGCCGAGGCTGGCGAGCACGGTGCTGCGAATGCCGATGCGCCGCACGGTGCCCGAGCTGCCGTCGACGGTGATGAAGTCGCCGGGCTCGAAGGGCTTGTCGACGACGATCGAGATCGAGGCCAGGATGTCGCCGAGGACCCGCTGCACGGCGAGCGCGACGGCGATGCCGCCGACGCCGAGGCCGGCGACCAGGGCGGTGATGTCGACGCCGAAGGCCGAGAGCGCGGCCAGCAGCACGACCGACCAGACCAGCACGAGGCCGACGAAGCGCAGCATGGTCTGCGCGATCGGGGTGACCTGGGCCTGGTTGGGGCTGACATGTTGGGCGAAGCGGCGGTCGACGAGGTAGCGGATCAGGGTCGCCGCCCACAGGCCGCCCTGGATCATGCCGCCGACGATCAACGCGGTCTGGGCGCGGTCGTCCCAGCGATCGGGCAGCGGGAGGGTCAAGGTGGCGATGCGAGTCGTCGCCAGCGCGAAGAACCAGCCGCGGGTCTGCGCCACCAGCGTGACGACGAGGTCGTCGAGGTCGGTGTGGGTGCGGACCGCGAGCCGGCGCAGGCGCGCAGTGACGAGCACCCGGGTCAGGATCAGCAGCGGGGTGCCGCCGAGCACGACGGCGAGCGCGATCAACCAGTGCAGGCCGGAGACCCCGAGGTAGGTGTGGTCGAGGAAGAATTCCAGCGGCTGCGGCATTCGGCGCGAGGCATAGCAAAGCTCCACAGATCGGCCAAAACTCGCGCGCAGCCCCCGCAGGTCGCGCCCGCGACGTCCAGGCGCATGCGAGGACGTCGAGGCCAGGGCGCGACCCGCGTGCGTGTGTGGAAACTTTTTACGGGCCGTGGCGGACGGCGGGCGCGGCCTGCCAGTGCCGGCGCGAGCGGGTGGCGCCGTGCGCGGCGATCGGTTCGTGCCATCCTGAACGAGCCGCCTACGTCGGGGGGGCCAGACCACCCGGAGAGGAGCACCACCCCATGAACTGCGACCAAGCTGCCACTCCGAACCCCGTGGACCTGCTCCGCGACGATTCTGCCGCCCGGGGCCTCGCGGTCCTCACCCTGCAGATCGAGTCCTTCGAACAAAGATCCGGCATCCACCATTTCTGCGTGGCGGCGACCGCGGGCGGGCGACGCGTCGGTTTCCTGGTCGAACTGCGCTGCTCGGAGCTGGACCCGGTCGCGCTACCGACGCTGGAGATCGAGCTGCCGCGCTGTCACTTGCTGCTGCGCAGCACCGGCGAGGAGAGCGACCACTTCGTGGCGGCGGTCTCCGCGGTCTATGACCTCGAGCTGCCGGCGGGCCACATGCCGGAGATGCTCGAGTTCGACGCGGTGTGTCTGGCCGGCGAACCGGCGCATCCGCAGCTCGGACCGCTGCAGCTGATCCTGTTCTACAGCGGCGAGTCGCCGGCGCGGCGCGGCGAGCAGGTGCGCTTCCAGTGGTTCTTGCGCATCGATATCACGCAGGGCGAGCTCGGCTTCGTCGACCAGGCGACCGAGAACCACGCGCACATCGTCACGGCGCTCTCGGGCTCGGCGCCGTGGCATCACTGAGGTGGCGGCGCCGAGGTGGCGGCGCTGAGGTGCCGCCGACCAGGCGTCAGAGGAACCACACGGAGAAGCCGACGACGGCGCCGAGCGTGGAGGATTGCGTGTTGGCCTTCTCCCAGTCGGTGGTGACGGTCGGGCCGGTGGACGTGCTCGTGCGGTTCTTGGCGAAGTACCAGCGGTAGTCGAACATCAGGCTGGCGTCGAGGGAGAAGGTGTCGGTGAGCAGGAAGTGGGCGCCGCCGCCGATGCCGATCGTCGGGGCGATGTAGCTGTCACGATCGAGGCCGCTGAGGTCGCCGAGCAGCGGGTCGCTGCCCTTCGTGCGCACGCCGAAGGCGGCGGCTTGAAAGCCGCTGCGCACGAGGATGAAGGGCAGGACCCGGCCACGGGGCAGCGGCAAGATCTCGAGGTAAGGCGTGAACATCGTGCTGAAGTAATTGGAAGTGGTCTTGAAGGGCTGGTCGGTGGGGCTCGACACGTGGTCGAAGCTCAGGCCCATGCGCGCGCCGAGGATCAGGTAGTCCGAGATGCCGTAGCCGAGGCCGAGCCCGAACATCGAGCCGCCCAAAATGCCGCCGTCGCCCGCGAGCGGCCGGGCGAAGCCGAAGCCGACCCGGTTGGACGCGTTGATCGGCGCGTTGGGCTCGTCGGTGAAGTTGCGGCTGTGGGTCCAGCCGAAGAAGTCGGTGTCGACGTGGAAGCGCAGCTTGCCCTTGACGCGGTTCTCGGTGTCGGGCACGCCGTCCGCGGCGCTCGCTGGCGTGGTCATGGTCGCGGTCAGCAGCGCGGCCATGAAGGGGAGGGCAGCCAGGAGCGGGCGAGATGCGTGCATCGGCCGTGCTTATGAGCGACGCCGCGGCCTGTCAAGCGAAGGCCGTGAATGGGCTCCCAGGCGGCGATGGACGCCGTTCGCGGGGCGTTTCAGCGGCCGCGCGCGAGGGTGGTGATCACGCTGCGGCGTTCGCTCGAGAGCGCGGGTCTTCGCAGGTGCTTGACCATGTCCTCGAGGCCAGCCAGGGTCAGCGGGAACATCGTGAACACGCGAGCGATCTCGGCGATGGTGCCCGAGCGCCACAGACCGGGGGGCTCCGGGTTCAGCCAGGCGCTGCGGGGGAAGCGGTCAGCGAGGCGCGCGAGCCAGGTCAGGCCGCTCGGGCCGCGCGAGCTCTCCCACCAGTCGCCGCTCGACATCGTCAGCTCGCCCGGGTGCATGTACGCGTCGCCGACGAGCACGACGGTCCACTTGCCGTCGAGCTCCTTGAGCAGCTCCGGGGTGGCGACCGGCTTGTTGAATTGGGCGTCCTCGAAGACGCGCTGGTACACGCAATTATGGAAGTAGTAGGAGCGCAGCTCCTTGAAGCCGCCGCCCTGGTAGGCGGCGCTGAACAGGCGGGAGACCAGCTGGGCGTGGGGGTCCATGCTGCCGCCGACGTCGAGCAGGAGCAGCAGGCGGACGTCGCCGTGGCGTTCGGGGGTCATGACGACCTCGATGTCGCCGCAGTTGCGGGCGGTGGCGTCGATGGTCTCGTCGATGTCGAGGCTGAGCTTGCCCTCGTCGCGGGTGAGGCGACGGAGCCGGCGCAGGGCCGCGGCGATCTGCCGGGTGTCGAGCACGAGGTCGCGGCGAAACTCCTTGAAGCGGCGGGCGTCGGCGACCGCGAGCG
>NZ_JACCSO010000386.1 GCF_013812955.1 Nannocystis sp.
GCCTGCTGACGGCCAACCAGAAGCTGCGCCGCCGCGTGGTCGAGGACCACCACAAGGGCGTGATCGATCGGGTCTACGCGTCATGATCGTCATGTCGTATCAGGACGGCGTCCACGAGCTCGCGCTCGGCGCTCCGCCGTGCAACGAGATCGGCAGCGCCATGCTCACCGAGCTCGAGGCCTTCCTGACCTCGGTCGACCCCGAGGCGCACACCCTCATCTTGCACAGCACCCAGCGCGGGGGCTTCTGCACCGGCGCCGACCTGCGCGAGCTGTACCAGGGCCTGTGCGACACCCCGCCCGAGCAGCACGGCGCCCGCGTCGGCGACTTCATCGACCGCATCCATCGCGTCATGGACACGATCGACATGCTGCCGCTGACCACCATCGGCGTCATCCATGGCGTCTGCTTCGGCGGCGGCTTCGAGCTCGCCCTCACCTGCGACATCCTCATCGCCGAGAAGTCGGCCCGCTTCTGCTTCCCCGAGCTGCGCCTCGGCATCGTGCCCGGCTTCGGCGGCATCCCGCGCCTGCGCCGCGACGTCGGCAACGCCCTGATCCGTGACCTGCTGCTCAGCGGCCGCAGCATCGGCGCCGCCAAGGCGCTCGCCGCCGGCCTCGTCAGCCAGGTGGTGATCGCCGGGGAGGGCCTGCTCGCCGCCCGCAGCCTCGCCGCCCAGTCCGGCAAGTTCGACGGCCACGCCCGTCGCGCCGCCAAGGCCTTCATCAAGCAGCTGCCCGCCGAGGAGCTCGCCCGCGAGCGCGCCCTGTTCGTCGAGCTCGCCCAGCGCCCGGCGCTGCTGGCCGCGCTCAAGCGCTTCGTCGAGAGCACCGACCTCCGACCTTACCTGCCCTGAGAGACAGCTGCTCCAAGAGCCAGCAAGAGCCAGCAAGAGCCACCGAGAGTTAGTATGGCCGACACCGTCCAGACCCTGATCAACATGGCCGCGAAGCGCTTCAAGGCCGACGCCGCGCAGCTGCGACCCGAAGACGACATGTTCGAGCGCCTCGGCATCGGCAGCTTCCAGGCCGTCGAGCTGATCTCGGACATCGAGGGCGAGTTCGACATCGAGCTCCCCGACTACGAGCTGCAGGGGGTGAAGACCTTCGCCGCGCTGGCCCAGAAGATCGACAAGAGGCGCTGATGCTCGACCTCGGCCGAATCCCCTGCCTCGGCGCTGCGCTGCGCGACGCGACGATCTCGTTCAAGATGCGCGACGCCCTGATCGAGGTCGATCGCCACCGCGAGAGCGGCCGGCACACCTACGCCGAGCTGCGCGCCGCCGCCGACCAGTTCACCGGCGCCCTCCAGGCCCACGGCTTCAAGCCCGGCGATCGCTGCGCCGTGCTCATGCAAAACCAGTCGAAGTGGATCGTCGGCGCGCTCGGAGCCATGTGGGCCGGCGCGGTCCTCGTGCCGCTCGACTACAAGCTCACCGCCCCCGAGCAGGCCGCCCTGGTCGCCCACGCCAAGCCGCGCGTGCTCCTCACCGAGTGGCCGACCTGGGAGAAGCTCGCGCTGGAGCCCCAGACCCCGTTCGAGCGCGTGCTCGTGGTCGTCACCGAGGCCCCCGAGGGCGCCAACCTCGGCCGCGCCGTGCGCTTCGAGTCGCTGCGGGGTCAGGCCGCGGTCTACTGCGAGCGCGCCCCCGCGGACCTCGCCTGCATCGTCTACTCCTCCGGCACCGGCGGCACGCCCAAGGGCTGCATGCTGAGCCACGCCAACTACCTCGCGCAGGCCGAGGTGCTCGGGCGCATGTACCCGATGAAGGAGGGCGAGCGCTACTTCTCGGTGCTGCCGACCAACCACGCGATCGACTTCATGTGCGGGTTTTTGATCCCGCTGATGATGGGCGCGACCGTGGTCCACCAGCGCACCCTGCGGCCGGCCTATCTCAGCGCGACCATGCAGCGCTACGGCATCACCCACATGGCCCTGGTGCCGACGATCCTCAAGACCCTGGAGGGCCGCATCCGCGATCGCCTGGACGAGCTCCCGAAGTGGCAGCGCCTGCTGATCGACAACCTGATCGATCTCAATAACTTCGCGACCCGCCGCGAGCCCAACCACAAGCTCTCGAGCCGGCTGCTGCGGCCGATCCACGAGCAGTTCGGCGGCAAGCTCAAGTTCGTGTTCTGCGGCGGCGCCTTCGTCGAGCGCCGCAGCGCCGAGTTCTTCAACAGCCTCGGCATCCCGGTAGCGATCGGCTACGGCCTGACCGAGGCCGGCACCGTGCTGACCGTCAACGACCTCAAGCCGTTTCGCGGCGACAGCGTCGGCACCCCGGTGCCCGGCGTCGAGCTCGAGCTGCGCGACCAGAACGAGGCCGGCGTCGGCGAGGTCTGGGTCCGCGGTCCGACCATCATGCAAGGCTACCTCGACGAGCCCGAGCTCACCCGCGAGGCGATCGTCGACGGCTGGCTGCGCACCGGCGATCTCGGCCTGCTGGACGCCGCCGGCCACCTCAAGCTGGTCGGACGCGCGCGCAACATGATCGTCACCGAGGGCGGCAAGAACGTCTACCCCGAGGACATCGAGGCCGCGTTCGCCGGCCTCGAACACTGCGAGGAGTTCTCGGTGTTCGCCGCCAACTACCTGTGGCCGACCGGCAAGCTCACCGACGAGCAGCTCCTGATCGTCGTTCGCCCCAAGCCCGGCAGCAGCGACCAACAGGTCGAGACCCTGCTCGCCGAGCTCCGCGCCCGCAATCGCAGGCTCGCCGACTACAAGCGCCTCACCGGCTTCGTGCTGTGGGAGCGCGAATTTACGCGCACCGCCTCGCAGAAGATCAAGCGCGAGCTGCTCGCCCGTGACCTGCGCGCGCAACTCGACCGCGCCAGCATCCGCGCGTTATAGGTCACCCATGTCCAGCGCCTCGCTCCGCTACCTCGCCGTCGTCAACCCTGCCGCCGGCGGCGGCGCGTGCGGACGTCATGCCCCCGCCGCGGTCGACCGACTGCGCCAGTCCGGCCTCGACGTCGACGTCATCGAGACCCGCGCCGCCGGTGAGGCCCGCGAGCTCGCCCGCACCGAGCTCGCCGGGACCCGCCGTCACTTCATCGCCGTCGGTGGCGACGGCACCTCCTTCGAGATCGTCAACGGCCTGCTCGATCGGCCGCAGAACGGCGAGCGCCCGACCCTCGGCTTCCTCCCGCTCGGCACCGGCAACTCGTTCCTGCGCGACTTCAGCGACCAGGGCGCCGAGTATGCGATCGACGCGCTCAAGCAGGGCAAGCGCCGCCCCTGCGACGTCATCCGCGTCACCCACACCGCGGGCGTCCTGCACTACATCAACATCTTCAGCATCGGCTTTGTCGCCGACGTCTGCGCCACCCGCAACCGCCGCTTCCCAGGCCTCGGCGAGTTCGGCTACTCGCTCTCCACGGTCCTGCGGGTCGCGACCTTGCGGCCCTACGTGTTCCCGATGCGCACCGACGGTCGCAGCGGCGAGGACCGCGAGCCCCTGACCTTCTTGTCGATCAACAACAGCCGCTTCACCGGCGGCAAGATGATGATGGCGCCCGACGCCAACACCCGCGACGGACTGCTCGACATCATCCGTGTCGGTCGCATGGGCCGTATCTCCCTGCTGCGCACCTTCCCGAAGATCTTCGAGGGCACACACGTCGCGCACCCCGCCGTCGCCTGCCACCAGGCCCCTGGCGTCGACTTCAAGCTCGACGCCGAGGTCGACGCGATGATCGACGGCGAGATGCTCAAGCTCAACCCCACGCGCCTCGAGGTCATTCCGGGCGCCATCGATGTCAGGACCTGATCGCCATCATGCTGAGCAAGCTCGTCAAAAAAGCCGCACAAGTCGCCTACTCTGCCGCCTTTTGGGGCGTGTCCTTCGCCTGGATGGGCGGCGTCGCGGTCACCTGGATGGCCGTCTCGCTGTTCGTGCCGCCGCGCAAGACCCACATGTACATCGGCGCCCCGGGCATGGCCGCCTGTCTGAACCTCAGCCTCAGCAAGGTCGAGATCATCTACGACCCGGACTTCGACCCCGAGCGGCGCAGCGTGTTCTGCCAGAACCACGTCAACCTGATGGACGCGCACGCCGCCTGCGCCACCATCCCGCACGCCTTCTGCGGGCTGATGAACGCCTGGCAGTTCAAGGTCCCGTTCTACGGCACGATCATGCGCCTGGCCGACGGCATCCCCGTGCACGCCAACTCGGCCAACCGCTACCGCGAGGTCGCGGCGGCCGCCCGCGAGCGCGCCGCCAAGGGCCTCTCGATCCTCGTGTTCCCCGAGGCCCATCGCACCGTCGATGGCAAGGTCGCCGAGTTCAAGAAGGGCGTGTTCCTGATGGCCCGTGAGGCCGGCCTGCCGGTCGTCCCGCTGGCCACGCGTGGCATGTTCGAGCTCAATCGTAAGGGCACCTGGCTGTTCACGCCCACCAAGATCACGATCTACGTCGGCGCCCAGATCGAGACCGCGGGCATCAGCACCGACCAGCTGCGCAAGGTCATCGCCCGCACCGAGAAGATCATCCGCGACTTCGCCGAGCACGGCATCATCCCCGGCAAGGTCGCCGTCGATGAGCCCACGCCCGCCGGCGAGCTCGTCGGGACCTGATCCATGGCCGAGATACAGCGGGGCGACGAGGCGCAGCGGGTCGTCGATGCGATCCTGGCCGGAAAATCGATCAGCCGCGACATCCTCAAGGACCTGACCGATCGCCGCACCTTCGGTGAGCGCACCGCCGACCGCATCGCCAGCTTCGGCGGCTCCTGGTCGTTCATCCTGTCCTGCCTCGCCGCGCTCGCGCTGTGGTTCATCCTCAACGGCGTCATCCTGCCCGCGCGCGGTGAGTCCTTCGACCCCTTCCCCTTCATCCTGTTGAACCTGGTGCTGTCGATGCTCGCGGCCCTGCAGGCGCCGCTGATCTTGATGTCGCAGAACCGGGCGGCCATGTCCGATCGGGCCGACGCCGCCCACGACTACGAGGTCAACCTCAAGGCCGAGCTCGAGATCCGGCTCCTCCACGAGAAGCTCGACGTCCTGCGCGAGCGCCAGTGGGCCGAACTCGTCGCCCTGCAGCAACGCCAGATCGACCTGCTCGAGCGACTGCTGCACGACGCCAGCACCGCCCAGGCGCGTCCCTCCCCCTGAACAAACCGGACGCCCGGGCGCTCAGCGCGTGCGCTCGAGCGTGAGCGTCTGCCACTCGAGGGTGAGCTCGAGCCCGGGGACCGTCACCTCGCCCTCGGCGTCGACGGTGACCTCGCCCTCGTCTCCGCCGAAGCTCCAGCGCAGGCGCTCGCCTGGACGCAGCCGAAACGCCTGGACCCGGCGCGGCGTGACATCGGCGACCACCGGCAGCTCGCCGTCGAAGCGGTCCCCACGGCTCGGGTAACCCGGCGCGGGCGGGGCCAGGCCCTCGCCATCGTTCACCCGCAGCGGCATCGCAAAGCGGTCGACCGTGTCGACGATCTGGGTCGCGTCCCAGCGCAGGAACCGGTTCAGCGTGCCCGCGACCGCGCCGTTCCAGCCGGTATCACCGGGCACCGGGACGTCGCCCGCGAACCCGCTGTTGTTACTCCAGCCCTGCTTGCCGTTGCCGTCGCCGTCGCCCGGGTCGCCGTCGGCCGACGACAGCGTGAAGGCCGGGAACGCGAGGTCGCTGCGCAGGAAGCTGACTTCGTCGCGCATCAGCGAGAACGACTGGTCCCACCAGCCGCTGCCCAGCAGCGGATCCGCGGGCCCGTGTCCACCCTCGTCCCAGACCGCGAGGTGCCCGATGTGCAGCCCCTGCAGCGCGCTGTACAAGCTGTCATCGGTGAGCGCGCTCGGCAGCAGCGCCGCGCCGAAGTGGATGGTGTTGTCGTCCTTGCCGTGGCGCACGAACAGGTACTGGTTGCGGGCATCGAGCGAGTCCGCGAGCAAGCGCGTGACGTCCGGCAGGTCCCACGCCCGGCCGTCGCTCGGACCCCACAGGCCCTCGAGCTGGGTGATGCGCCCGGGCCGGTGGTTGCGGGGGATCCCCTGACCGAGCACCGAGTGCAGGTACGCGAAGTGACGCGCGTACCACAGCCCCACCGTCATCGCCCCGGCCCCGCCCATCGAGCTGCCGAGCACATACACGCGCCGCCGGTCGGCCTCGGCGTAGTTGTCGAGCACCCAGCCGACCAGCTGCAGCGCGCGCCGCTGGCTGTAGTCCGGCACGTCCTCGCCGCTCGGCTCCCCCTCCGGCAGCGCCGGGTCGTAGCCCCACCAGTAGGTGTTCTCGGGGTCATGCGGCCCGATCCGAAACTCGCTGCTCGAGCCCGACATCGCCGGCGGCGAGCCGAACCCATGCAGCGACAGCCGCACCGGCACCGGCGCATCGGCGCTGATCCCATCCGGTACGGTCACATAGGCGTCGAAGCTGCGGCCCGCATGACCGGGGCTGTCGAGGTAGTCGTCGGTGATCTGATTGAGCTTGATCCGCAGGTACCCGGCCTCCTGCGTGACCTCCTTGATCTCCGGCTCCGGCGGCTCGATGGTGTCGTCGACGTCGATCTCGAAGCTGCGGGTGCTGCGGCGCTGGCCGTCGTCGGCGATGATCGTCACCGTCCAGCTCCGGCCGCCCTGGATGAAGTCGGGGCGAAAGCTGAGCCGGCGCCCCTCCTCGTCCCAGCGGGCGCCCGGCGGCAGGCCCTGCGCCCACACCCGCATCGGGTCCTCGTCGGGGTCGCGGACCTTGACCACCAGCACCAGCCAGCTGTCCTCGTCGACCACCTGCGGACCCGGATCGACGATCACCGGCGCTTGATTTCCGGCCTCGAGCTCCCGGGGTTCCGGGTCCGCCCCGGCCTCGCTGCTCCCGGACTCGTCCTCCGGATCGTGCTCACCGGCGTCGCCGCCACTGGGCTCGTGCGCCCCGCTGCTGGCCTGACCCTGCTCGTCGAAACCGGCCGCCAGACCCGTATAACAGCCGATCTGGAGCAGTCCTGCGCAGAGTGTGACCCCGAGCCACGAATGAGATGACCCATGTCTGTCGCGCGTCATCGTGCTCCCCACAGGCTTCGGCGCGACCATCACGATCGTTGCACCTTCAACGAAGGAGTACACGCGCCTCCGGGTCCGCGCCACCTCGATCCACCGCCATGGTTTGCACGACAGATGTAGGACGAGGTCGTGGCGGCACGCAGAACCTCGTCTGCACAACGACAGCCTCGCGTCGATCTTCGCTTCAACGTTGGCGACGTCGCCACGCGCACGACCAGACGCCGAGCCACGCGCCGGTGATCCCTCGCTGCTCCACGCTCTCCTCTCATCGCCCACGCACAGCCCTCGGTCCGCGGATCAATCCCGGCCTGGGGCCCACTGCCACCACCACTGATGCCCGAAACCCCCGAACCTCGGAGGTCTCACGCTCGATCATCCCTTCAGCCCGTGAAAGTCCGCAATCTCGATCTGTCCGCGAGGACAGCCGCGAAGGATCAGAACGAGGCCGCCGGCTTCAGCGTCAGCGTCGGCCGCAACGAGGCGCGTGCCCGCGGCGGTCGGCCCTTGATGATCTCCGGATAGCGAGCCCGGTGGCGCTCGACCGCCACGCCGAGCGGGATCGCCGCGAGGAAGCCGAGGCTCATGAGACCTCCCGCGACCGCGATCATCGCCGGCATCTCCTGCGGCGTGCTGCGCTCCTTGGGCCCGGCGTAGTTGGCGTTCGCCAGCAGCGTGCCGAGCCCGACCAGGCCGAGCGCCAGACTGGTTGCCAGCCCCGCCACCAGCGCCCGGTCGCGGTTCTTGATCTGCTCATTGGAGGGTCGCCGGGCCGGCGCGCCAGGCAATGCGAGGCCCGACGCGCTCATCCCGGCGGCGCCCGACCCCGATGCACAGGCCAGCGGTGAAACAGCCAGCGTCACTGCGAGACCAAGGCGAGAGAGCGCGCGCGCCGTCATGTTCGCACTCTAACACGGACCCGCGGACGCTCGAGGGCGCAGCGCGGCCAAACGCCGTGTCACACGCCCGGCCCCGGCCCATGTCGCCAAAAAACCCCGGCCCGCGCGGTCCCCACCCATCCACTGCCCCATCCACTGCGCCATCCACTGTGCCTGGGTCCACCGTCTCACCCACTGCCGGCCTGCCACCTCGTGCCCGGGCGCATGGCCGCGCGAGCGTGTTAGCGTGCGCCCCGTGTTTTCGTCGCTCGATCGCGTCGACATCATCTACACCGACCTCGAGGGCCGCAGTCACTGGCTGCAGTCGGACCACCGCAGCCCCGAGGCGATCGAGGCCGAGGCCGAGCTCTCCCTGTTGTTCGCGCTGATCCGCGTGCTGAACCCGCCGCGCGACTTCCCGGAGGATGAGCCCGAGCCTGTGCTCGAGTACAGGTGCCAGCATCTCCCGCCGGCGTTCCTGCGCGCCGCGATCGCCGGTGGTGGCGCGCAGCTGGTCGTCGACGACGTGGTGCCCTACGACGACGAGCCACCTGACCCCGAGGTGCTCGCCGACCTCGGCTTCGCCGCCCTGGCTGCGCGCGTGCTCGCCGAGCAGGGCCTCGTCTGCGACCTCGCCAGCCTCCAGCAGCTCGAGCGCCAGCAGCCGCAGATCACCCGCGAGGACGACGAGATCGGCTACTGGCGCGCCGTGCTGAGCCTCGCCGCGGTCGCGGGCGAGCTGCTGCGCGCCGAGGCCGGCGGGCGCTGGGCCCTGCACCCCAGCACCGGCACCCTGCCCTTCAACTACTTGCTCGGACCCGAATCCTCGCCGATCGTCGTCAACCCGCTCGGCAAGGCGATCAAGCTGCTGGAGAACGGCCTGGAGGACAGCCTGTCCGATCTGGTAACCGTCGCCACCCGGCTCCTGCACGCGCAGTGAGCCGGGCGCCAGCGGCAGAACTGCACCCCGGGCGGACGCCCGGGCTCAGTCACCCGAACAGGGCCATCGGATTCTCGAGCAGGCTCTTCAGCGTCTGCAAGAAGCGCGCGCTGTCGGCCCCGTCGAACGCACGGTGGTCGGAGCACAGGGTCACCCGCATCACCTTGCGGACCACGACCGCGCCGTTGTCGACGACGGCCTCCTCGTTGGTCGCGCCGACCGCCAGGATCGCGCTCTCACCGGGGTTCACCACCGCCATGAAGCTCTCGACGCCGAGCATGCCGAGGTTGCTGATGGTGAAGGTGCTGCCGGTCATCTCCTCCGGCCGCAGCTCCTTGTTCTTGGCGCGCAGGCCGAGGTCGCGGCTCTCGCGGGAGATCGCCGAGATCGTCTTCTGATCGGCGAAGCGGATCATCGGGACCACCAGGCCGTCGTCGAGCGCCACCGCCACGCCGACGTGAATGTCGCCGTACTCGAGGATGCCCTGCTCGGTGTAGTTCGAGTTGACCTTGGGGTGCTTGCGCAGCGCCCTCGCGCAGGCGAGCACGATCAGGTCGTTGACGCTGATCTTGGTGCCATCGACCGCGAGGTTCAGCTCGGCGCGGATCGCCATCGCCCGGTCCATGCGGATCGCCGTGGTCAGGTAGATGTGCGGCGCCTCGCGCTTGCTCTGGCCCATGCGCTTGACGATCGTCTTGCGCATCTGGGTGAGCTTGATCGTCTTCGTCGGCCGCGACACATAGGGTCGGCCATCCGCGTCCGCCTCGGCGCCGGGCACTCCGGGAGCCGCGCTCACCTTCGCCGCCGGACGCTCGACATTCGCGGCACCAGCCGCCGGAGCCCCGGCCGTCGCAGCTGCGGGCGCAGGCGCAGGTTTTTGCGGCGCACCGCCCGTCCCGGCCGCGATCGCTTGATCGACGTCCGCCTTGACCACCCGACCATGCGGCCCGGAGCCCTGGATCCCGCCGAGCTCGAGGTCGTGCTCGCGGGCCAGTCGTCGCGCCAGCGGCGAGGCCGGCACCCGACCGTCGTCGCCGGCTGGCTTTTGGGACCTGTCCGTTGGGACCTGCTCTTCAGAGCCGGTCGCGGGTGCGGGCGGCGGAGGAGCGTTGACCTCCGCGCCCGAGCCCGGCTCACCGGCCGGCTTGGTCTCGCCGTGCGCGCCCTCTTCCTTGGTGGCGATCTTCGGCGTTGCAGGCGTGCTTGCCGGCGGCGTGCCCGCGGCGGGCGTGCCCGCGGGCTTCGCTCCGGCGTCGGGGTCCTCGCCGGGTGCGCCGAGCACCGCGATCGCGGCGCCGATCGGCAGCGTCTCGCCCTCGGCGGCGATCAGCTTGAGCACCGTGCCCGAGTCGAAGGACTCGAACTCCATGGTCGCCTTGTCGGTCTCGATCTCGGCGATGACCTGGCCGCGCTTGACCTTGTCACCGACCTTGATCCGCCACTTGGCGATCACGCCCTCTTCCATCGTGTCGCTGAGCCGGGGGAGTTCAACCACGGTTGCCATGACGCGCGTCTCCTTGCCTGGGGGCCGTCTTAGCCCCGGTAAAGCACCTTTTTGACGGCCGCGAGGCCCTTCTCCGGGGTCGGCAGCACCAGCTGCTCGAGGTTGTCCGCGTAGGGAAAGGGCACGTCCTCATAACACTCGCGCAGCACCGGCGCGTCGAGGTGGTCGAAGGCCAGCTCCTGGATCTGCGCGATCACCTCGCAGCCGACGCCGCCGTAGGGCCAGTCGTGGAACAGCACGACCGCGCGGTTGGTCTTCTTGACGCTGGTGATCACCGTCTCGATGTCCATCGGTCGCAGCGTGCGCAGGTCGATGACCTCGACCTCGATGCCTTCCTTCGCGGCGAGCTCGGCGGTCTTGAGCGAGACCGGCACGCCCTGACCCCAGGTCACCACGGTCACGTGTTTGCCCTCGCGCTTGATGTCGGCCTTGCCGATCGGGATCGTGTACTCCTCGTCGGGGACCTCGCCCTTGACCGAGTACATCAGCTCGCTCTCGAGGAAGATCACCGGATTGTCGTCACGGATCGCGCTCTTGAGCAGGCCCTTGGCGTCGTAGGGGGTCGCCACGGCGATCACCTTGAGGCCCGGGATGTGCGCGTAGTAGGGCTCGAACGCCTGGCTGTGGGTCGAGCCGAGCATGTGCGCGGCCGCGTTGGGGCCGCGGAACACGATCGGCACCCCGAACTGGCCGTTCGTCATGTGCCGGATCTTCGCGGCGTTGTTCATGATCTGGTCGAAGGCGACCGCCGAGAAGTTGAAGGTCATGAACTCGATGATCGGCCGCAGGCCGCACATCGCCGCGCCGATGCCGACGCCGGAGAAGCCGGTCTCGACGATCGGGGTGTCGATCACGCGCTTGGGCCCGAACTGCTCGAGCAGCCCCTCGCTGGCCTTGTACGCGCCGTTGTAGTGGCCGACCTCCTCGCCCATGAGGAACACCCGCTCGTCGCGGAGCATCTCCTCTTTCATGGCGTCGCGGATGGCTTGACGGATCTGCAGGATGGCCATGGCTTATTCCCCCACCAGGATGTTCGCGAAGCGCGCCTCGGGCAGTGGCGGCGGCGCCTTGTCGGCGAATTCGTAGGCCGCGTCGACCTCGGCGATCACCTCGCCGTCGAGCTGCTCGAGGGCCGCCTCGTCGAACCCGTGCAGCAGCTGCAACGCTCGCAGCGTGCGCTCGAGCGGGTCCTGCATGCGCCAGGTCTCGACCTCCTCCTTCTGTCGGTACTTGGCCGGGTCGCTCATGCTGTGGCCGCGGAAGCGGTACGTGATCAGCTCGAGCAGGGTCGGCTGGTTGTCCTCGCGCGCGCGCTTGACCGCCGCGCCGATGCGGTCGCGGGTCTCCGCCACCGAGGTCACGTGGAAGCGGTCGGACTTGAAGCCGTAGCCGGCGGCGCGCGACGTGATGTCCTCGACCGGCAGCGTGCGGCTGAGCGGCGTGCCCATCGAGTACTGGTTGTTCTCGACGACGAAGACGATCGGCAGCTTCCAGATGCCCGCGAGCGTCATGCCCTCGTGCACCGGGCCGATGCCGACCGCGCCGTCGCCCATGAACACCAGCGTGACTGCGCCGTCGCCGGTGTACTTCGAGGCGAAGGCGTGACCGGCGGCGACCGGGATGTGATTACCGATGATCGCGTAGCCGCCCCACAGCTGATGGGCCTTGTCGAAGAAGTGCATCGAGCCGCCGATGCCGCCGACCAGGCCCGCGGCCTTGCCGAACAGCTCGGCCGCGCAGGCCTTCGGGTCGCTGCCCAGCGCCAGCGCGAAGCCGTGCGTGCGGTACGCCGAGACCACCCGGTCTTGCGGCTGGATCGCCTGCTGGGTCGCGACCGCGATCGCCTCCTGCCCGATGTACAGGTGCAGGAAACCGCTGATCTTGCCGCGGGTATAGGCGCGGGCCGCGGCCTCCTCGAAGCGGCGGATCCGCAGCATCGCCAGGTAATCGCGGAGGATGTCATCCTTGCTCTGGTCCTTGAAGGCAGCCTTCAGCTGGTCTTCGTAGGACACCTCGGTGGGTCCGGCTGCGGTCATCGGGATCTCCCTGTCAGGGCGCCGGGAGGGTAACACAGGTCCCGCGCGGCGAAAGCCTCGCCTGTGGCCGCAGATCCGCCCGAAGACAGCGGAGTGAAGCGCCGCGCAGGCCCTTGCGCGGCCGGGTTCCTCACCCGCGGCCGACAGCGGCCGACGCCCGGCCGCGGACGCTTGCGGTATACCTCGGCGCCATGCAGCAAGACTCGCGCGCCCACGACCTCCCGACCCCGCAGACCCTCGCGGATCGCGTCCTCGCTGGCGAACTCGACGCTGTGGACGCTGCCACGCTGACCCGCTGGCTCGCCGGCGAAGGTGATGTCTGGGAGCTGATCGCCGCCGCCGACCGCATCCGCCGCGGCCGCTTCGGCAACCACGTCCACCTGTGCTCGATCGTCAACGCCAAGCAGGGCGGCTGCCCCGAGGACTGCGGCTTTTGTGCGCAATCCAAGCACTTCGACACCGGCGTGAGCCCCGAGAAGTTCCTGAGCCACGAGCAGATGGTCACCGCCAGCCGGATCGCCCGCGACCAGGGGGCCACCGCGCTCGGCCTGGTGACCGCGACCCGCGGCTACGAGGACGACTCCAAGGCCCTGAACCACATGATCGAGGGCATCCGCGCCGTGCGTGAGGCCGGCTTCACGGAAGCGCACGCCTCGCTCGGCTTCGTCAGCAAGGAGGGCATGCAGCAGCTCAAGGACGCCGGCATGACCGAGTTCAACCACAACCTCGAGACCGGGCGCGGCTACTTCGGCGAGATCGTCACCAGCCACACCTACGACGATCGCCTCGCCACCATCCGCGCCGCCAAGGAGCTCGGCCTGCGCACCTGCGTCGGCGGGATCTTCGGCATGGGCGAGCGCCCCGAGCACCGCGCCGAGCTGGCGATGGACCTGCGCGCCCTCGACGTCGACGAGGTCCCGATCAACTTCCTCGTCAGCGTCGACGGCACCCGCCTCCAGCGCGTCGAGCCGCTCGCGCCGATCGAAATGCTGCGCATCATCGCCTGCTTTCGCCTCGCGCTGCCCCGCCAGAACATCTTCGTCGCCGCCGGCCGCCAGCACCTCGGCCAGCTCCAGCCGCTGATCTTCACCGCCGGCGCCTCCGGCATGATGGTCGGCGACTTCCTCACCACCCCCAATCGCTCGGTGCAGGACGACCTCGACATGCTCGCCGAGCTCGGCCTCGAGGGCACCGTCTGCGGCGCGCCTCGCCCCGAGCTCGCCGGCCGGCCCTCGACCCGCCCCGCGGGCCGCATGCACCTGCCTGTGATGGCCTGAGCCGCTCGGAATTGCGTTCATCATGACGCCCGGCCGTCCCGTCGTCCTCGGCCTGTCCTGCGGGTTACTCCCGCCGGACCCGATCCGCCCGCTGTTCAAGGGCAAGCCGCTCGCGTATGGCGAGGGCAACCTCAGCGACGCCCTCGCCGGCTCCGGCGCCCTGCCGATGTTGCTGCCGAAGCTCGCCGACCTGGATCGACTCGCCGAGTTGATCGACGTCGTCGACGCGCTGGTGCTGAGCGGCGGCACCGACGTGAGCCCCGAGGTCTACGGCGAGGTCGCGCTGCGACCGGAGTGGTCCGGTGACCCCGAGCGCGACCGCTACGAGCGCCACCTGATCGCCGCGGCGCTGGCGGCCGGCAAGCCGATCCTCGGGGTCTGCCGCGGCGCGCAGATCCTGAACGCCGCGCTCGGTGGTGGCCTCTATCAGGACATCGCCACCCAGGTCGAGGGCGCGCTGCGCCACCGCGACTGGGACAGCTACGACGACAACAGCCACACCGTCACGATCGACGCGGACAGCTTCCTCGCCGGCGTCTACGGCCCCGGCGCGCTCCGCATCAACAGCGTTCACCATCAGGCGATCCGCTCGCTCGCGCCGGGCTTTCGCGCCGTCGCCACCGCGCCCGACGGCATCATCGAGGCGCTCGAACGCATCGATGACGCGCAGTTCCTGCTCGGCGTGCAGTGGCATCCCGAGTGGCTGCCGTCCTTGGACGATCCGCGGACGGAGCCGCGGAGGGAGCCGTTACCGGAGCTGGTGACGGAAGGCGACACGCACACCCGCTCGCGCGCTCCCGGAGCGCCGCTGTTTGCGGCCTTCATCGCCGCCGTGGCGAAGCGCCGCGACTTCAAGTAGTGTCGCGCGACCATGCGCGTCCCTGCCCACTGGCTCGCCTTCACCGTGCTCGCTGCGTGCAGCGACCCGTCCCGCATGACCGCCAGCGACGGCGAGGCCGGCGGCACCACAGCCGACACGACGGCCGACACGAGCGACATCACCGCGTCGCCGACCGATGCCTCGAGCTCGACCGGCGATCGGCCGACCTCGGGCAACTCGGACAGCATGACGGGCGGCACGGACACCGGCGACGTGACGACCGCGAGCGCCACTGACCCCACCGACACTGCGACCTCGGAGACCACCGACACCGGCGACGAGACGAGCGGCGGCGCGGTCCCTGGGGCCTTCTGCGCGCCGATCCCGGCCTGCGACGCGGCCCCGCCGAAGCTCCCCGGCCAGGAGGAGGAGTCGAGCGGCTACTCGCGCGGCCGCGACATGATGTACGTCGAGGGCGACGATCAGTGGATCCTCGCCAAGTTCACCAAGTGGGGCTTCCCAGCCGACAAGGACATCACCGGCGGCACCGTGCACGTGTTCCTCGACCGCGGCTGCAGCGGCGACTGGATCGAGCTCGGCACGACGATCACCACCGACGACGGCGATCATCCGACCATCGAGGGCGTCGACGACTCCGGCGGCCGCGTGTACTTCAAGATCCCCGCCGAGCAGACGCTCGAGCCCGGCCGCCACCGCGTCCATTTGATCGAGGACGATGAGTGGGAGACGGCCGAGCTCCTGATCGACATCGTGCCCGCGGGCGCCCCCTTCTTCGTCAGTGACGTCGACGGCACCCTGACCACCTCGGAGAACGAGGAGGCGTGGGACTTCCTGGTCGACAACCTCCCCGACGCCAACGCCTTCGCGGCCCAGGCGTTGACGCTGCTCGCCAACAAGGGCTACCGCCCGATGTACATCACGGCCCGCCCCGAGTGGCTCGACCGGCGCACGCGGCAGTTCGTCGCCACCCGCAACTTCCCGCCCGGCATCATCCACACGACCATCGTCTACGGGGGCGCCAACGGCGACGCGGCCGCGGCCTACAAGACCGGCGAGTTTGCGATGCTCGCGCAGAAGGGCCTGGTCCCGAGCTTCGTATTCGGCAACAAGGCCAGCGACGGCACCGCCTTCGACAACGCCGGCGTCCAGCCCCTCGATCACCGGATCTTCTTCCAGTACACCGACGTCGAGGGCGGCCGGCGCATCGAGAGCTACGAGGAGCTGCTCGGCGAGTTCGCGGCCCTGCCCGACCTCTGCAAGTGAGCCCTCGCAGGTGAACCCGCCGGTCCGGTCGCGAGGGGTTGCCTCGCCCGGGCCCGCGCGCCACCCTTCACGCACGCCATGCAGTCTCGCGCCCTCATCGGCCTCGCTGCCGTCGCCCTCGCCCTCGT
>NZ_JACCSO010000389.1 GCF_013812955.1 Nannocystis sp.
GGATAGGTGGCGCCCGGCGGGGACTGCTGGGCCAGCGGGGCGTAGAGGTCGGGGCGCCGCGAACGGAACAGGTCGGTGCTGTCGAGGCGGCGCTTGTCGTTGGCGTGGCGCGGGTCGATGTCGGCCCAGATGACCTGCTCGTCGCTGGCGTTGGCGCGGGCGAGCACGGTGCCGTCGGGCGCGACGATCTGGCTGGCGCCGGCGCCGTGCAGGTAGTGCTCCGGGGTGCCCGTCGTCTGGCTCACCGCGGCGAGCAGCGCCTTCGGGACCAGCGGCCCGACCTTGTTGGCGGCGACCACGAACACCCGGTTTTCGGTGGCGCGGGCCGGGATGTGCAGATTGTTTTGGCAGCGGGCCGCGCTGCTGAGGCTGTTGCACAGGATCTGCGCGCCGCGCAGCGCGAGCGAGCGCGGCGTCTCGCACACCAGGCCATCGGTGCCCGTGTAGAGGCCGAGGCGGCCGATCTCGGTGGTGGTGACCGGTCCCGGGGCCTTCGCGCGCTGCAGGAAGTTGTTCTGGTGGCCCATCAGCAGCTGCTTGTCGGAGGCGGCGAGCAGCTCACCATCGGGGCCGTAGAGCAGGCTGGTGCCGGTGGCGACGCCGTCGTCGCGCTGGACCGTGCAGTTGATGACGATGTGGGTGGCGTGGTCGCGGGCCTTGGCGGCGATCGCCCGCAAGAACCCGCTGTTGAGCGTCACCGACACGCGGAAGCAGTGCGCGCGGTCCTCGTACCAGGACACGTGGTTGCAGAACTCGGGCAGCACGATCAGGCCGGGGCGCAGCAGCGCGGCCTTGTCGATCATGCGCAGACAACCGCGCAGGTTCGCGGCGAGGTTGTCGCCGCTGGCGAGCTGGATGGCCGCGACGCGGATGGAAGATCGTTCACGCATCGAGATGCCCCTGGGCGGCAGGACGGAGAGCATAGGCGATGTCGTGGTTGCACATGGCGCGCGCGCCATGGGCATTCCCGCGCGCTTTTTGCGCCGAGCGGGGCCCCCGGGCCGAATCAAGCTGGCGCTGTTCGCGCAGGCCCGATGCAGTGCGGATTCTGCCGGGCCGCGACGCGGTGATCCCCCCGGGCGTGGACCATGGACCCGAAAACTTCGGCGGCTTCGCGCTCAGGGCTCGCGTTTACGCAGGACCACGAAATGACCGTACTTTCCCCGGCGGATGCGCAGGCGAACGCCCTTGTCGAGCGCGGCGGCCGAGAGGCGCCGGCTGGCGTCGGCGGCGGTCTCGACGTCGTCGTCGTCGACCTGCTCGATCACGTCACCCGGACGCAGGCCGGCGGCCTCGGCCAGCGAGCCGGGCTCCACGGCGAGAACGAGCGCCCCGGCGTCGGCCTCGAGGTTGAAGCGCTGGCGCAGTTCATCGTTCAGCTCGCCGAGCTCGAGACCGAGGCGAGGCAGCGCAGGTCTCGCCCCGGCGCCCTCGTGCGCTGGCAATTGGCCGAGTGTGACCTCGATGGTACGGGGCTGCTGATTTGCCATGCCGGTGCTCTCGACCGGACAAGCTGGGCGCGGAGATGGACATCGGCAGCCCGTCCCTGCGGATTGCGGACGGGGTGCGAAGGCTGCGCCCGGGCTCAGGGGGCGCTCACATAAATCATGCCGAGGCACATCTCGTCGCCGGTGCCCTCGCCCCACTTGAGGGGCTGGTCGCCGGCGCTGTTATCGAAGTGACACTCGAGGCGGATCTTGTCGGTGGGCTCGACCACGGTGGAGCCGGTGAGGTCGTAGGTGCCCTGCCAGTTGAAGTCCCAGCGCGGCACGTCGACGAGGCACTCCGAGGTGTCGCCGCGCTCGACGGTCAGGCTGGCCCGGGTGCCGAGGGTGTGCATGTGCACGCCGGCGGCGTGGGCGACGACCGGCTTGCCGATGCCGAAGGGCGAGCCCGGGAACAGATAAAAAATGGCGCTGCCGAGGTCGATCTCGAAGGAGTGCACGGTATCCTTCGCGCCGGCCGGAATGGTCATCGGCGGGGAGTCGACCAGCCAGCCCGGGTTGGTGAGCGGCAGCAAATACGCGGGCCGCTCGACGGTCTCGGCGGTGCGGACCTTGAGCGTGGATTGATCGGGCAGCGCCCCGGGGAGCGGATGGTAGTGCATCTGCAGGGCGATCTTCGAGCCGGGCTTGACGAGGATGCCGGTGCCCGCGGGCATCTCCCCGCCGCCGGTGCCGGGCACCCACGCGCCGAGCCACTGGGCCTTCTGGCTGGCCTCGCCGCCGGGTCCGCCATAACAGGGGTAGCCCGGGCCGGGGTCGGCGGCGTCGAGGGCGTCGAAGGCCGCGACCTCGCCGGGCGGGAGCACGTAGGCGATCACGTGGTGGACGATCGCGCGCTCGCCGGGCGTGACGCTGAAGGCGGTCGCGTAGCTGTCCTGGTCCTTGGGCCAGTCGAGCAGGAAGCAGCGATAGTCGTCAGGATAGGTGGTCGGCGTGAAGGGCTCGGGGATCCCCAGAGCGATGTCGTAGTCGACCTCGGGCTGGATGTCGTCCTCGGGCGCGGGCGCGTCGGCCGGGTCGCCCTCGGGCGCGCCCGCGGCGATCCAGGCGAGGATGTCGCCGCGCTCGTCGGCCGCCAGCGAGCGGTCGTGCTTGTAGGTGTTGCATTCGGCGCTCGGCGACCACGGCGGCATTATGCCGCTATCCACCGAGTCGGCGATCGCCGGGGCCAGCTTTTTGGTCTCGTCGTAGTTCGTGATCGAGAACGGGCCGATGTCGCCGGGCTGGTGGCAGGTCGCGCACTTGCGGTCGAGGATCGCCTTGATGTCGCGGTGATAGGTGAGCCCCGCCTCGGCGCCGGTGGTCGGGGTCTCACCGGTGGTGCTGCCGGTGGTGCCGCCGGTGGTGCCGTCGCCGGTGGTGGCGCTCGTTGTCGTGCTCGCGCCGGTGGTCGCGGCCTCGGTGGCCGTGTCGCTGTCGTCGGGGCTGCAGGCGGCGAGCAGGGCGAGGGCGAACGGGGTGAGGCGGCGCGGAGCGATCATCGCGCCAGGGTAGTCGATCGACCGGGTTTGCGCGGTGAGATCGGAGATGCGTGTGCGCACCACCAGCGGATGGCCGGCGTCGCCCATTGCGGTCGGGCTCGGGCGCGCGGGCGAGCGGGGGGATGCGGCGAGGCGGGCAAGCCTCAGGGCGGCTGGGCGGGCAGTTGCAGGGTGAAGCGGCTGCCGGCGCCCGGCTCGCTGGTGACCTCGACGCGGCCGCCGAGCAGCGCGCAGAAGCGGTGGGTCAGCGCGAGGCTGACACCGGCGCCCTCGAAGCTGCGGGTCGGTGCGTCGTCGAGCTGGCCGAAGCTGGTGAACAGGCGCGGGAGGTCGGCGGGGGCGATGCCGATGCCGGTGTCTTGCACGCGCAGGGCCAGCCAGGGGGCGCCGTCGACGAGGTGAGTGGTCGCGGTGATGTCGACGCGGCCGCGCGAGGTGAAGCGGATCGCGTTGTCGAGCAGGCTGCGCAGGGCGTGCAATAGCATGGCCCGGTCGCTGGTGAATGGGGGTAGTTCGGCGGGCAGCGCGACGCTCACGACGTCGCCGTGCTGCGCGGCGAGGGCGGCCGCCTCGTCGACGACCTCGTGTACGAGCGCGGGCAGGTCGATCGGCAGCAGCGCGGGGCGCAGGTCGCCGGCCTCGAGGCGCGAGAGCTCGAGGATGCTGCCGAGCGTGCGCAGCAGGCGGACGGCGGCGCGGCGGATCTTGGCGAGGTCGGCCGTGAGCGCGCTCAGATCGCCGTCGGCGGCGGACTCCTCGATCAGCTCGGTGTAGCCGAGCACGGCGTTGAGCGGCGTGCGCAGCTCGTGGCTCATGTTCATCAGGAAGCGGGTCTTGGTCCGGTCGGCGGACACCGCGACGTCGCGCGCCTGGGCGAGGTTGCGGTACAGGCGGGCGTTCTCGACCGAGATCGCGACCTGGCCGGCGAGCTGGCGCAGCAGGGCGATCCTCGCGGCGGTGAAGATGCCGGCGGCGAGCTCGTTGTCGAGGTAGAGCACGCCGACCAGCGCACCCTGGTGCAGGATCGGTGTGCAGAGCACGGAGCGCAGGCGGGCGACCGCGGGGTCGTCGGCGAGCTCGCTGGTGTGCGCGTCGTCGAGGATGACGTCGCGGCGGGTGCGGGCGGCGAGGTTGATGATCGCGGTCGGCAGAGGGCCGGCCTGGGTGAGCGGCTGGCCCTGCAGCACCTCCGCGCGCTCGAGGTCGGCGAGCGCCTCGATGCGCAGCTCGCCGGTGGGGTCGGCGAGCAGCACGGCGCAGCGGCGGGCGCCGGCGCTCTCGAGCACGATGCGGACCAGCGCGCGCAGCAGACCCTCGAGCTCGATCTCGCCGGAGATCGCCTGCGAGGCGCGCAGCAGGGCCGCGACGTCGAGCGCGCCCGGGTCGATGGTCGAGGTCTCGCGCGTGCGGGCCGGGGCGGGCGCGGGCGCGGCGAACTCGGGGAACTCGGCGCTCAATGTGGCGACGATCGCGGGCGCGCCCCAGCGCCCGTAGGTCTCGATGGCTGCCCGGATGTACATGTCCGAAAGAGCAGGTGATGACGCGGCGCGCAGGTGCCGGCCGGCGCGCTCGAGCGCGAGGGCCTCGAGGCGCAGCTGGCCCTGCGCGCGCGCGGCCTCGATCGCGCGCTGATACAGCGGGAGCGCCTGGTCGGGGCGGCCCTCGGCGCGGGCGAGCTCGGCCTCGGCGAGCAGGGCCCGGCCGGCGAAGTTCTCGGGGCACGCGCGGGCCCACAGCTGGAGGCGGCCCAGGCGGCTGTGGAGGTGGGCGCGCTCGCTGCGGGTCAGGGGCCTGGCGGGGGCCTGGGCGGTGCGGGCGAGCATTCGCAGGAGCACGGACTCGGCGAGCACCGGGTTGCCGTCCATGCGCACGCGGTGCAAGCCGTCGAGCATCAGCTCGGCCTCGCGGTGGCGGCCGGCGTGGAACAGCAGGAGGGCCTTGAAGATCGTGTAGAAGAAGGTCGGGGAGATGTGCGCGGGGCCGAGGCGGGCGACGAAGGGCTCTTCGCGCCAGTCGGGGCTGGACATGCTGTGCAGGGCCTCGGTGCGGCCGGACAGGGCCATGCAGGCGCGCTCGACGGGGATGAACCAGTGCTGGTGATCGAAGCCGGGGAGGCGGCGGGCGACGGGGTGGATGGCGGCGGCGGCCTGTTCGAGCTCGCGGACGGTGCCGCGGCCGAGCAAGCGCAGATACATGCGACCGCCCATGGCGAAGAGGGCGAATGTATAATCGCCGAGGGCGATCGCCTGGTCGATGAAGGGCTCGATCCGCAGCGCGGCCGAGGCGAATGGGTGCACCCACATATGCACGTAGATGCCGCCGTAGTTGGCCATTTTGACCTGCATGGCGGGGCTCGGAAAGCGATCGAGGATCGCCCAGGCGGCGGCGAGCAGGTCACGGGCGCCGTCAGGGTCCTCGAAGCGGGCGAGCACGAC
This sequence comes from Nannocystis sp., assembly GCF_013812955.1. Classification (GTDB taxonomy): domain Bacteria; phylum Myxococcota_A; class Polyangia; order Nannocystales; family Nannocystaceae; genus Nannocystis. The sequence continues at coordinate 5,422 of NZ_JACCSO010000389.1, forward strand.
CGTGGCGTGGGCGCACAGGCCGATCGCCGAGTCGGCGCTGACGCCGTGACGGATCGAGAGCGCGACGCTGCGCAGGGCCACGGCGGCGAGCGTCGCATTGCCGACGTGATAAGCGGGCACGCCCAATCGCGCGAGCAAGCGCAGGACCAGGAGGATCCGCGGCTCGGTCGCGGCCGGCAGCTCGCCGAGCGCGACCAGCGAGCGGCGCCCGCGGAGCCAGCGGATCCCCGCGAGCTCGCGCAACAACCAGGCTTTGGAGGGCCGCTCCGGCAGGTCGACGCCGAGCAGGCGCAGGCCGGCCAGGCCGGTCGCCATCGCCCCGGCGAAGCGCTCCATGCTGATGTCGAGGCGGACCTTGAGGTCGTGGACCTCGACGCGGTCGAGGTCGTCGCGGGCGTTCCGCAATAGTGGTTCGAACTGCGCGAGCGCGGCCTCGTGATCGCCGGCGAGGTGCTCGCTCTCCATGCGCTCGCAGTGCAGCGCGAAGCACAGCGCATAGTGGGCGCCCCAGGCGTCACCCGGCAGCAGGCCGATGCCCTGGCGCGCGTGCTGGGCGGCGGCGAGGAAGGCGTTGGCCTGGCGGGCGCGGCGGGTGGCGGCGAGGTTCAGCTCGGCGAGGCGCAGGCGCTCGGCGGGGTCCTCGAGCAGCGACGCGGCGAGGTTGAAGTGGCCGGTGATGGCGAAGAGGGCGTCGCCCTCGGCGGCGAGCGGATCGGTAGCGAGCATGCTGCGGCCGATGCGGAGGTGGTGGGCGCGGCGGCGCGGCTCGTCGGCGAGCGCGTAGGCGGCCTGCTGGATCTTGTCGTGGGCGAACTCGAGGATCAGCTCGGGCGCGTCCAGCTCGCGGTTGTGCTCGCGGTTGTGCTCGCGGTTGTGCTCGAGGCCGTCGAAGGCGCGCACCCGCTGGACCAGGCCGCGGCCCTGGGCCTCGGCGAGCGCGACGGCGACCGCCTCCAGGCTGTCCCCGAGGACAGCCGCGAGCCGGCGGTGGGCGAAGCGGTTGCCGATGCAAGCGGCGAGCTCGAGCGCGGCGCGGGCCGCCGGCGAGAGGGCGCCGAGCTTGCGGGTCAGCAGGG
>NZ_JACCSO010000399.1 GCF_013812955.1 Nannocystis sp.
CCCCCAACGCCACGGCCGCCAGCAGGGTCCCGATGCGCCAGCGACGCCAGCGAGCCCGCCCGTGAGCGACAGACGCGGTCAGGGGCGGGAGTTCGCGGGCGACGGGGGACGGACTTTTCACGTGCATGCGCGCGCCACAGAGTACCCGGGCACGGCTCCCGCGGCGCTCACATCTTCGTCAGTGCCCCTGCCAAAATCGTGCTTGACACTCGGGAGCGATAGGGGCACATTCCCCCGCGCTCGGGGGCTCACACGGTCCCCGGGAATCAGACGGGGCTCACATGAATCCCGGAAATCAGACGGGGCTCACATGAATCCCGGAAATCACTCGGGGATCATCTAATGGTAGGATAGCGGATTCTGATTCCGCTTATCAAGGTTCGAATCCTTGTCCCCGAACAAGCGCACACGAACAGCACTTCAAGTTTCCTGAGAACATGGCCCTGTTGTCTAGCGGTTAGGACGTTGGCCTCTCACGCCGAAAGCCCGGGTTCAATTCCCGGCAGGGTCACTCTCAAAGCCCCCGGATCTCACGATCCGGGGGCTTTTTTTATCTCTGGCGAGCCGACGTGGCGCTGCCCCCGTTCGCCATACGACGTGGCGCTGCCTCCGGTCGGTCGCCACACGACGCAAGCCCGTCGCCGTCGCCCGGCCACTACTGCAGCGGCAGCACCGCTGTTCCGGTCCACGCCTGCTCGTCCGGCGCACCAAAAAGCTGTCACGCCGCAGCCCCCGACGAACTCGGGGTGCTGCGGCGTGCCTGTTCACACGAGGTGCGGAGGATCTGCGAGGTTATCGAGCGGACCCACCCAGCCGAAGCCGGGGGCGCGCGGGTCAGCGCGACAGCCCTTGCAAGGACATCCACTTAGAAACCACTTCCCGCCGCTTTTCCGGCCCCCCGAAAAAAAACTCGCATGAACCCTGGGGGCCGCACAAAGCTCGGTGGGTTGGGGCTCGCTTGCTATCCTGTCGGCGCGTGGTGACTTACCAGATCTCGTTCCCCCGGCCGGGCGCGCACCTGGCGCAAGTCCGTCTGGAGTTCGAGGCGCCGGACCAGGCCCAAACAGACGAGCCCGGTTGCACGGTCTGGATGGCGGCCTGGACGCCCGGTTCCTACCTGCTCCGCGAATACGCGCGCAACGTCCGCAGCTTCGCCGCCGAGGTCGACGGTCAGCCCGTCGACGCCCGCAAGCGCAGCAAGGACACCTGGCACATCCCCGCCGAGCCCGGCCAGCGCGTACGCGTCGACTACACCATCTACGCCCACGAGCTCTCGGTCCGCACCGCCCACCACGACGCGAGTCACGCCTTCCTGCACCCCGCCCAGATCTTCCTGATCCCGGGCGCCTCCACCGGTCCCTTCCGGGTCGAGATCGACCTCCCCGCTGGCTGGCAGGCGGTCAGCCTCGCCGCCGACCCCGCCGCCGAGCAGCACGGCCCCGGACGCTTCATCCTCGAGCTCCCGGACCTCGACACCCTCCTCGACACCCCGATCGAGGCCGGCGAGCTGCAGATCACCCGGCTCGGCGAGCCCTGCGGCCACGTCCGCGTCGCGGTCTGGGGCGAGCCGCTCCCCGAGCTGGTGCTGCGCCGCCTCGTGCCCGTGATCGCCCAGGTCGAGGCGACCTGGCCGGGCCGTCCCTACACCCACTACACCTTCATCGTGCACGCCGTGCTCGGCGCCGCGGGCGGCCTGGAACACCTCCACGGCAGCGTGCTCGGCGTCGACCCCGAACGCTTCGCGCCCGCCGTGCGTCGCGCCGCTGCGGACCCAACCCGCGGCCCTGAACCCGGCGACGCCGATGATGGCGTGCTCGACTTCCTCGAGCTCGCCGCCCACGAACTGTTCCACGCGTGGAACGGCAAGCGCCTGCGCCCGATCACCCTCGGCCCCTTCGACTACCACCGCGAGAACTACACCCGCGAGCTATGGCTCGTGGAGGGCCTGACCAGCTACTACGACCGCCTCAGCGTCCTGCGCAGCGGCGAGATGCCGGTCCAGACCTTCCTGAAGCGCCTGGGAGAGGACCTCGCTCGCCTCGCCGTCGTGCCCGGCCGCCTCCAGCAGTCGCTGTCCGACTCGAGCTTCGACGCCTGGATCAAGCTGTACCGCCCGCAGGACGACAGCCCCAACGCCTCGGTCAGCTACTACCTCAAAGGCAGCCTCGTCGCGCTCGAGCTCGACCTCTGGTTACGTAGCCAGCGGCCCGAGGGCGACGGCCTCGACGCCGTGCTCGCGGCCCTCTGGCGCCGGACCTCGACCGCCGTCGAACACTGGCGCCACTCAGCCCAAGAACTCTATCGGTTTCGCGGCTTTGACATCGATGAGTTCATCGAACTCATCACCGCCGAAGCCGGCACTGCGCCGCCCGCCTCGCTGCGCGCCGCCTGGGAGCGACCCGGCGAGCTCGACCTCTCCAACCTCGCAACGGTCGGTCTGCACCTGACCGAAAAGTCAGCCGAACCCGGCGCCCTCGACCTCGGCCTCGTCCTTCAAGATCGGCTCGGCGCGCCGTGGGTCCAGCATGTGCTCGCCGGTAGCCCCGCCGAGTCCGCCGGCGTCGCGCCCGGCGACGAGCTGCTCGCCGCCCGCCGTGGCGATGGGCCCTGGCTGCGGGTGCGGACCGCCCGTGCCACCCGCGTCTGGGATCAGCTGCGCCCGGGCGAGCCCGCCGAGCTGCTGCTGTCGCGCCGGGAGCGGGTCCTCACCGTCGGCCTGAGCTTCACCGCCGCCCGCGGCGCCCTCCAGGTCGAACGCCTCGCCGAGGCCCCCGAATCCGCTCGAAACAACTTCCGCCATTGGGCGCGAAGATCATGGAATGACACATGATCTCTGGCGTCACCGATCACCTCGCTCAAGCCGACCGCGCTGACGACGAGCGCCTGGAACCGGACGACCTGCACCTCGAGCCCGGCGTCCCGGCCCCCTTCGAATTCACACCCGCCACATCCTGGTCGCCGCTGGTCATCAGCTTCCCCCACGTCGGCCTCGAGTGGCCCGCCGACGAGCCTCGCCCACGCCCGGCCGTGAACTTCGCCCGCAACGCCGACCTCGAGGTCGACCGCCTGTACCCCGACGCGTCCGCCCTCGGCGCCGCCACCGTGCGCGCGCGCTACAGTCGCCTGCTGATCGACCTGAACCGCGCCGACGACGACGTCAGCGCCGCCCTAGTCCCCGACCACCCCGCGCCTCAGCCCCGCCAGCCGCCCTGGGCCAGCGTCCCCGGCGGCTCCCGCTCCCCGGGCATCCAGAACCGCGGCCTGATCTGGCGCACCGCCGTCGGCAACATCTCGATCCTCAGCGGCTCCCTGCCCTACGCCGAGCTCCTGCACCGACTTCGCCGCTACTACGATCCCTACCACCGCGCCCTCGAGGTCCTGCTCGCCCGTCGCCGCGCCAGATTCGGCTATGCGGTGCTGCTCGAGGCCCACAGCATGCCCGGCAGTATCCCTGGTGACCTCGTGCTCGGCACCTTCGAGGGCGGCGCTTGCAGCCCCGAGCTCGAGGCCCGGGCCCTCGCGGCGCTCTCGGCCCCGGGACCGCTCGGCGTGCCGCTCGCCGTCCGTCTCAACGACCCCTATCGCGGCGGCGAACTGGTTCGAAAGTTCGGTAGACCCGAGCACAATATCCACGCGTTACAGCTCGAGGTGAATCGCGCCCTGTATCTGGACGAGGTCAACCTGGTGCTCCGCCCGGAGATCCCCGGGTCAGCCTCCGCCGGAACCGCCGCCGCCACTGTCTCCTCCGACCTCACCGCTGGCCTCAACTCCGACTTCACCTCCGACTTCACCTCCGAGTTCACCTCGAGGCCCGCCGAGATCCGCTCCACCGGCGAGCAGCGCTTCCGTCGCGCCGGGGCTGTCGCCGCGCCTGCACCGCTGGACTTACTGCATCGTGTGAAATCCCTCGTGACGGCTCTGGCCGCCGTAGGGCCTCGATCCGCCGCTCCCGCCACTGCCAACACCGGTCAGCCCGCCACCAGTCCCCCTCTGATCACGCCCGCCCCTACAGCCGCGCATTTCGGCGAACCCTTGTGTGACCGCAGGCGAAGGGGCTAACATCGATCCTGCGTCACCCTTCGGCCCGAAGGAGAACCATCATGGCAGCACCAAAATCCCAACGCGACAACGCCGATGCGTTTGATGATCTGCTAGGGCAACTCGTCGACGAGCTGGCCATGACTCCCACCATGGTGCCGGAGCCCGAGCCCGAGCCCGAGCCCGAGCCACCGCCTCCTGCACCGATCCAGGAGGTCTACCACGCGCCAATGCAGGAGGCCCCGCCGCCTCGCAGCAACATGATGCCCATCGCCATCGGTGGTGGCATCGCGGTCGCGGGCATCGCCCTCGCGCTGGTGCTCGGCCGCACGGAGACCCCAAAGCCGGAGCCGCCCAAGCCCGTCGTCGAGGCCAAGAAGGACCCGACTCCGCCGCCGCCGGTGGTCACTCCGCCGCCGCCCGTGGTCGCCCAGCCGGGCACCAACGCGGACGGCACCCCCACCACACCCGGCACACCCGGCGTCGCTCCGTTGCCCGGACAGCCCGGCGATCCCGCGGCCGCCGTTCCCGGCACGCCGGGCACCACGCCTCCGGTCGCCGAGACGCCGGCCAAGCCCGTGATCAAGAAGACCACCAAGAAGCCCAGCGGCGGCGGTGGTACTGGCACCAAGAAGGCAGAGCCCACCAAGAAGAAGCCCGGCGAAGTCGTCGACCCCTTCGGCTGATCGGCTGATCCGCTGATCGATTTGAACGGCTGATCGGTTGAAACACCCGCGATCGTCAGGAGAGCCTCGTCCCCATGTCCCGTTCGACCTCGCTGCGCACCGCGCTTTCTCTCGCCCTCTGCACCTCTCTGGCGACCGCTTCCGTGGTCCAGGCCGGCCCGCCGCCGCCCCCTCCGCCGCCGTCCAGCGGTAGCGCAACCGCAGTCGCCGACCAGCCGCCCGACCCCGCCGCCGTCTCCGCCGAGGAGCGGCTCAAGTGGGCCAAGAAGCTGTTCAAAGAGGCCAGCGTCGCCCACGAGGCCGCGGACTTTTACAACTCGGTCGTCAAGTTCGAGCAGGCCTACAACTTCGCTCCGGACAAGCACATCTTCGCCTACAACATCGGCCAGGACGCCTGGGAGATGAAGGACTGCGCCCGCGTCAAGCAGTACCTGACGCTGTTCCTGATGAAGGAGACGACCAATCAGGAGCTCCGCAAGAAGGCCGAGGATCTGCTCGCCAAGGCCGAGAACAACAAGGAGTGCGTCACCGGCGGCCCGGAGCCGGTGGCCACGACCACGCCCGCGAACAACCAGCCCAGGGGCCCCGCCGAGGAGAGCGAGAACCCGCTGGACGACCAGAAGCGCAGAAACAACAACGGCGACGACGGGAACGACGGCCCGAAGAAGCGCGGCGCCTCCGGCCTGTTGATCGGCGGCGTGGTGCTCGCGGTGCTCGGCGCCGGCGCGGCTGGCGGCGGCATCGGCACGATGCTCGCGGCCAAGAACAAGGCCGCCAGCATCGAGAAGACCGCCAACGTCGGCCCGACGAACTTCGCCCAGGGCACCTACGCCAACAGCAGCGTCTCCGGCGACCAGGCCTCGCTGAAGACCTTGAACGTCGTGACCCCGGTCCTGTTCGCCGTCGGCGGCGCCATGCTGGTCGGTGGCATCGTGATGATCGTCATCGATCGCGGCAACAAGAAGAAGGGCAAGGGCTTCTATGCCCGCCAGTCGGGTGTCCAGCTCGCCGGTGTCGGCGCCGCTCCGCTCCCGGGTGGCGGCGCTGCGGGCTCGATCGCGCTACACTTCTGAGCCTGATGGCCAGTGCATCTCTTGCGAGCGCTCGTCTTGACGAGCGCTCTTTGCTGCGTGTCCGCCGCGATCGCGAGGTCGGCACGCTCGGCATGAACCGCCCCTCGGAGGTCGCGCTCGCCTACCCGAGCCCCTACCGCGCGGGCATGTCGAGCCTCGGCTTCCAGACCCTCTACCGGATCCTGCACGAGCAGGGCATCGGCGCGCACCGGGCCTTCCTGCCCGACGCGTGGGAGCCGATGGCCCTGCCCTGGCCGCAGCCACGCCGCCAGATCCTCACCTACGAGGCCGAGCGCCCGCTCTCCAGCTACCGCGTCATCGGCCTGTCGATGGCGTACGAGCTCGAGATCACCGGCGTCATCCGCCTGCTCGAGGGCGCCGGCATCCCACTGCTCGCCGCCGATCGCCGCGAGCACGATCCGATCGTCATCGCCGGCGGGCCGCTCACCTTCTCGAACCCCAGCATCCTGCTGCCCTTCGTCGACGTGCTGCTGTCCGGCGAGTGCGAGGAGCTGCTGCCGGTCACCCTCGACGCGATCCTCGCGATCCCCGGACGTCGCGCGGCGATCGACGCCGCCGCCGCCCGCGACCATGCCATCACCGGCGAGATCGAACCCGGCCTGTGGCACGAGCTGCCCGAGCCCGCGAAGGCGCCGCTCGAGCGCCTCCCAGCTCGCTCGGTGATCATCACCCCCGACACCGAGCTCGCCGACATGTTCCTCGTCGAGCCCGAGCGCGGCTGCTCGCGCAAGTGCAGCTTCTGCGTCATGCGCGTGTCGACCAACGGCGGCATGCGCTTGCTGCCGATGGCCACGCCGCTGGGCCTCGTGCCCGATCACGCCCGCAAGGTCGGCCTCGTCGGGGCCGCGGTCACCGACCACCCCGAGCTCGAGGACCTGGTCGCCGCGCTCGTCGACAGCGGTCGCGCCGTCAGCATCTCGAGCCTGCGCGCCGACCGTCTGACCCCGCGCTTCCTGCACGACATGCAGCGCAGCGGTCACCGCACGATCACCGTCGCCTCCGACGGCATCAGCGAGCGCATGCGACTGATCCTCGAGCGCAAGATCAAGGAAGAGCACCTCGTGCGCGCGGCCAACCTCATCCACGAGCACGGCTTTCACCGCATGAAGATCTACGAGATGATGGGCGCCCCCGGCGAGACCGACGCCGACGCCGACGAGCTCGTGCGCCTCGCCCTCGAGATCGCCAAGATCCAGCGCCTCGTGCTCACCTTCTCGACCTTCGTGGCCAAGCGAAACACCCCGCTCGACGGCCAACCCTTCATGGGCGTCAAGCCCGCCGAAGAGCGCCTGCGGCGGATCCGCGACGGCCTGCGCGGTAAGGTCGAGATGCGGCCCCAATCGCCAAAGTGGGCCCAGATCGAGTACTTCCTGGCCCAGGGCGGCCCCGAGGCCGGGCACGCCGCGATCCGGGCCGTTCACGCCGGTGCCCGTTACGCCGACTGGCTGCGCGCCTTCGCCGAGGCCCCCGCGAGCCGCCGACCCCTCAAGTTCGGTGACGAGGCCGCCTGGGCCCGTCGCAAGGGCAAGGCCGCCGAGCGCCGCCCCGGCGCCCTCACAGTCCTCGGCGGCTGAAAACCGGCCATCGGTCATTGTGCCAGCGGGCCCGGCGCACGCCCAGCGTGCTGCGTCCGGAATGCCGCCGCGTCCCGATGCGTAGAAGGTGCGGCCCTGCCCTGGCCGATGTTAGGTTCCCGCCGTGTCTCTGACCGTCACGCTCTTCGCGATCCGGACCCTCGCCGCCCTCGAGCGCGTCGAGCCCACCGACGGTGATCGCATCGAGCTCGCCGCCACCGAGGTCACCGTCGTCGAGACCCACTGGTCCGAGACCGGCCTGCGGGCGCGACCCTGGACCCCGAGCAAGCGGGTCGGCACCCTCGGTCGCGGCACCCGCCTACAAGTCCGCGGCACCGTCGAGAGCCGCGACAGCGCGGGCTGCCACGGCAAGCCCTGGTACGCCGTCTATCCCTTCGGCTTCGTCTGCTCCGAGCACGTGCGCCGCACAAAGCAGGCCCCCGCGGTCGGCAAGGCGCTGCCGCTGGGCCGCGACCGCCGGCTCCCTTACGACTACGTGCTCACCCGCGGCGAGGCCGCGCCGATGTACGCCTCGGTCGCCGACATCAGCGCCGGCCACGTCGCCCGCACCCTCCCGGCCGGCATGAACCTCGCCGTCGCCCGCACCCTCGTCGTCGACGGCACCTCCTACATCGAGACCGTCGACGGCATGCTGGTCGCCCGGCAACACCTCGGCTGGCTCGGCCAGGGCTCCGACTGGGCCGGCGTCGCCTTGCAGGGCGGCGCGCCCGGCCCCGCCTTCGCCTGGACCCTGCGCGAGAAGACCCCCGTGTTCGCCGCGCCCGAGCCCGGCGCCGTGCAGCTCGGCGTGCTCCCGCTGCGGGCCCGTGTCGCCCTGCTCGAGGAGTCCGGCGAGGTCGAGGCCGAGCGCTGGTGGCAGATCGCCGAGGGCCAGTGGATCCAGGCCGCCCACCTCGCCGAGGTCATGATCATCGAGGCGCCCGAGGGTGTGCTCCGTGACAACCGCGTCCGCACCGGCAACGACCAGTGGATCGACGTCAACCTCGGTGAGCAGGTCCTGGTCGCCTATCGCGGCGCCGAGCCGGTCTACGCCACCCTCGTCGCCTCCGGCAAGGGCTCGCCGACCCCACGCGGCAACTACCCGATCTGGGCCAAGGTCGCCAGCATGACCATGGCCAACCAGGACTACGAGGACAAGCCCTACATGGTCGAGCACGTGCCCTGGGTGCTCCTGTTTCAGGGCCACAACGCCCTCCACGGCGCCTACTGGCACGACCGCTTCGGCAACCGCCGCAGCCACGGTTGCGTCAACCTCGCCCCTCGCGACGCCCGCTGGGTGTTCGAGTGGGTCGCGCCGACCCTCCCGATCGGCTGGACCGGCTACATCCCCGCGGACCTCGAGCGCAGCGTCGTCGTGCACGTCCGCGACTCGAGCCTGCCGCCCGCCGAGGCCTTCATTCAAGAGCGACCGATCGGCCCGCCCGACCCCGAACAAGAGAAGCGCAAGCTGGAGCTCGCCGAGCAGCGCCGCGCCGAGCAAGCCATTGCCGACCTCGCCACCGCAGACTCGGCCACCGACCCGGCCACGATCCCCGTGAACATCGCCGGCCAGTGATCGGCGTCGGCCGGATGCTCGCGTCACGTCGCAGCGAAGCGTGACACCTGCGCGGCTCACCCGCGGGGTCTTGAGGCCCCAGCCTTCGCCACCCCGGCGCGCGCGGCGGGCCCTTGTCGCCCCGCGCGCGCCCGCGTACCCTTCGCCGCCATGATGCGCCGCCTGCTGGTCGCCCTCCTCCTGTGCACCGCCCCCCTCGCCTGTGGCGGCGGCAAGAACCTCCAGAAGCTCGAGGCCCCGGCGAGCGGTGTCACGCTCGCCTACGACCTCAGCCCCGGCCAGGTCTACAAGGGCAGCGTCAGCAACAGCGAGAGCGTGCGCGCGACCTCCGGCGCGAGCCTCAGCCGCGGCTTCGACTTCGACGTGACCCTCGCCGTGCGCGGCCCCGACCCCAAGGGCCAGGGCACCATGGTGACCGCGCGCTACAGCAACGTGAACATCCGCTGGGGCCTGCCGCCGGGCGCGACCTTCAGCGTCGGCGAGCTCGTCTCCAAGGCCACCAGCCAGCTCCAGGGCCTCGAGGTCGACTTCGTCGTCGACGAGACCGGCAAGGTCCAGTCGATGCCGGAGCTGCCCTCGGACATGCCCGAGGAGCTGCGCTTCGTGCTTCAAGAGGCGATCGATACCCTCGAGACCGCGTTCCTCCCGGTGCCCGCGCGCCCGCTCAAGGTCGGCGACTCGTGGAAGGACGACAAGGTCCGCGGCCGCAAGGGCAAGCTCGGCCGCTACCTCGAGGCCAGCACCACCAGCACCGTCGAGGGCTTCTTCCGCGACGAGACCAAGCAGTCCGACGTCACCAAGCTGAAGATCGAGGAGACCGAGACCGAGATCACCACCGCCAAGACCGGCAGCCACGAGGTCAAGAAGCAGACCGCGACCACCGCGCTGTTCGCCCATGCCGACCGCTATCTGAGCTCGCTCGAGCGGACCCGCCAGACCTTCGACCCCGGCAACGCCACCATCTTCACCACCCTCAAGGTCCAGTGGACCAAGAGCCCGCCGCCGCAGGGCAGCGCCGCCGCGATCAAGCAGGTCCAGGACATCACCGACCCCTGCCACCCGGACTACGTCGGCGGCGAGGAGTGCCAGCCCGCCGGCGCCGCCGACCCTGGCGACGCCGCAGCCCCGACCCAGCCTGGGCCCGCCGGCGACCCGGTCCCCGTCACGCCGCCAAAATCCTGATCGCCCCGAAGTGCGGCCGCAGCTCACGCCCGCGGCCGCTCACTCGCTCACTCCCTCACTCCCGATCATAGCGCCGCAACCACTCGAGCACCTGCTGATTGACCTCATCGGGCTGCTCCTGGTGCACGAAGTGCCCGGCCTCGCGGATGCGCCGGACCTTGAGCCCGCGCGAAAAGTCGGCGCCGCGCATGACCTCGTCGAACAGCCGCGTGTCGATGCAACCATCGCGCTCCCCGGTGATCGCCAGGGTCGGCACCTGGATCGGCGCGAACGCCAGCCGCCGCGACTCGCTGGCCGCGTGCGTCAGTGGATCGGCGATCGCCCGGTAGTACCGCAGCGCCGCCTTGACCACGCCCGGCTGGCGAAAGGTGCGCTTGAGCAGGCGCAGCTCCTCCTCGGGCGGGTCCCAGCCGGGCGACCAGTCGCGCCACAGCCGCTCGATCAACGCAAAATCATTGCGCCGCAGCGCCAGCTCGGCGACCCCGCGCAGCTGGAAGAACAGCACGTACCACGAGTTCTTCAGCTGCTGCGGCACCTGCCAGATCCCGCCCGGCATGCGTCGCAGGTGCGGCACCGCGATCGTGGTCAGCGACAGCAGCCGCTCGGGCGCCAGCGCGGCGACCTGATAGCCGATCAGCGCGCCCCAGTCGTGGCCGATCAGGTGCACACGCAGCACCCCGAGCGACTCGATCCAGCCGAGCACGTCCTCGACCATGCGGATGGTGTGATAGTCGTCGTCGACCGGCTGCGAGCTCGGCTCATAACCACGGAGCATCGGCGCGACCACCCGGTAGCCCGCCGCCGTCAGCGCGGGAATTTGCTGGCGAAACGACCGGTTGTGGTCGGGGAAACCATGCAGGCACAACACGATCGGCCGCGGCGCCTCACCCGCTCGTGGACGGCTGCCCTCCAGCGTCGAGAACTGCAATCCGCTGGCCGACAGCGTGCTCCGGTAGAACAGATCCTCCATCGCCTCCCTTGCTACCACCACATGGGCCCGGCGTCGACCAATGCGGACACCTGTCCGGCCGACGGGCCCGGACGTATGCACTCGCGGACACCTGTACCTCATGAGAACATCGTTTCGAGCCCATGCGCAGCGGCACGCCGCGTGCAAACGCCCACCTCTGGATGTTTCAGAGGCCGCTGCGCACCGTTGCCCCCCTGACCAGGTCGTCTCCTGGCCTCGGATGCGGGTACAACGGTGACGTCATGCAGCAGGTCCTGATCGTCGACGACAACCCCTCGGTCTGCACGGCCCTAGAGATCCTGTTCGACGTGCACGGCGTATCGACCCTCGTCGCCCACACCCCGGATGCCGCGCTCGAGATCGTCGCCAAGGGCGACATCGGGGCCGTCATCCAGGACATGAATTTCAGCGACGACAACACCTCCGGCCAGGAGGGCGCCGCCCTGTTTCGCCGCCTGCGTGAGCTCGACGGCGACCTGCCGGTGCTGCTGATGACCGCGTGGACCTCGCTCGAGACCGCGGTGCTGCTGGTCAAGGAGGGCGCCGCCGACTACCTGGCCAAGCCCTGGGACGACGCCAAGGTCGTCACCACCGTCAAGAACATGCTGCGCCTGCGCGAGCTGGCGCTCGAGAACCACCGCCTGCGCGCCCAGAGCCAGCGCGCGCGCAACGAGCTGCAGGACCGCTACGACCTGTGCGGCCTGATCTACGCCAGCGAGGTGATGCATCGCGTGGTCTCGCTGGCCGCCAGCGTCGCGCGGGCCGACGCCCCGGTGCTGATCAGCGGCCCCAACGGCTCCGGCAAGGAGAAGGTCGCCGAGATCGTGCACGCCAACTCGCCGCGTCGCCAGCAGAGCTTCGTCAAGGTCAACGCCGGCGGCCTGCCCGACGACCTGCTCGAGGCCGAGCTGTTCGGCGCCGAGGTCGGTGCCTTCACGGGCGCGACCAAGCGCCGGATCGGCCGCTTCGAGGCCGCCGACGGCGGCACCCTGTTCCTCGACGAGATCGGCAACCTCACGCCCAAGGGCCAGATGAAGCTGCTGCGGGTGCTGCAGACCGGCGAGTTCGAGCGCCTCGGCAGCACCATCACCCGCAAGGTCGATGTCCGCATCGTCTCGGCCACCAACGCCATCCTGCGCCAGATGATCGCCGCCGGCAGCTTCCGCGAGGACCTGCTGTTTCGCCTCAACGTGATCGAGATCCGCATCTCGCCCC